>CALJNE010000019.1 GCA_937982115.1 uncultured Bacteroidales bacterium
TTAGATTTCCATTTTCGTTTTATCGCGACATAATATTCCAAACTTATGGAATTTCGTTGAAGAAAATCTTGATATAAAACCTCCATTTTCAAATATTTTATCCATGCAAGTCTCACCTCCAACAGCTTATAATAGTTCGGAACAGATTTTAAACTTTGCAGAAAAGAATAAAAATTTGCATAAACTTGTAAATACTTCGTTGCTACTCCTCGCATAAACCGATTTATAAATTCTTTGAATTCCTCAACTTTGTACCTGTGCATTTTCAAACTTTTCTCTAACCTCCTGATTTTTATAGTGCTATTTTTCTCTTTTATCAATTGTTTAACATCGTCAATTAAAATTTTTTCATCATCCTTAAAAAATAATAATGATTTATTCGCAACTCTGCCAGAAAAACGTTCGTGAAAATCTTTACTTATACTATCTCCAACGTTAATAAACTTAAACTCTGTCAATCGACTATCTGTAATGGAACACAAATTAACTTTCGGTAAAAAACTCTTATTGCTATGAGTGGTTTGCTTGCGCCCTTTTTCACTAAAATTAAAGCTAACTTTATTTGCAATCGTTACCGACTCGTAATCTTGCTTAACTAATTGCAAAGCTATAAAAATCTTATGACGCCAGTCAAAGGCAGTCAAAACACTAATTCCAAATTTATTAGAAATATTTTTTATCGTCAAAACTTCTCCACTATTAAACATATCAAACAATTGCAAAAATTTCTCTTTCTTATTTATGTAATGAATGCTGCTCCCACTCGTAGGAATAAACGTGCGACGACATATTTTACATCTATACCTCGATACATTAACATATTTTCCAAACTTAACGAAATGCACACTACCACAATGAGGACATTCCTTGATTGGCAAGTTCACAATTTCTTTTGGGAAGGGATTTCGTTTAACTTTTTTCTTTTTCTGGTTCATTTTTTAACGTTTTTCAATTAAAAAATTAAATTTTCAACACATATTTAAAATATATTATAATCTTTAAAAAAAACATCTTTCCGATTCATAAATATTTCATCAAAATTAAATAAAAAATTCACTCCCAAAATTACAAGATTTCTTGATTGCCAAGTCCACAATTTCTTTTGGGAAAGGATTGCGTTTTACTTTTTTCTTTTTCTGGTTCATTTTTTAACGTTTTTCAATTAAAAAATTAAATTTTCAACACATATTTATAATTTATTATAATATTTAAAAAAACATCTTTCCGATTAATAAAAATATCTTCAAAATTTAGCAATAAATACTCGCCCACAATTACTACATTCCTTGATTTGCAAGTCCACAATTTCCTGCCGAAACGGATTACGTTTTACTTTTATGCTTTTTTGGCTCATTTATGATTTTTTTTAACAAACAAACTTTTACAAATATAAAAAGTTAAATTAAAAAATAATTACAACTTCTAAATAGATAATTAAATTTTTCCGAATGCAATATTTGCCAATTTGTTATTTGAATAATTTTTGACAATAATCTATGAAGCATGTTTTCATTCTCCTTTCCAGATAATGACATATCCTTTACATTTCATCCTCGATTTGCATCATATTTTTATGATCGTTTTTTTTACCTATTCCGAAATTATACCTTATATTGATACTTATGGCCTGATTATCGGTGTATCTATTTCCCCAAGCATTTACATTTCCCTGATGTATTGAGTATTTTACGTTCATTGTTCTCAGCAAATCTCTGAATCTAATATTTATGGTGAGTTTGTTATTCAGAAAGCTTTGTCTTAATCCTAGATTTAACATTCCGAAATTTTCTAATTCATAAAAATCGTATTGCCCGTTTATCATCATAAAACCCATCAATGTTAATCGAGTATTTTTAGCAATTTTCAACATGTGAAAAGTGTATATTCTCAAGGAGCCTCGACTGTATTTTAATTCTTCGCCTTGATAAAAACCATCATATTCGTTTAGATTATACTGAGCTCCTGCACCGAAAAAATATCTTCCGCCCGGTGGAATTCCAACCATTCCTCTGAAATATGTTTCTTTGTTTTTTCCCAAATTATCATAAGTATTAACTGTGATGTTCGGATTTTGAATATCCTGATAAACAACTCCCGAAAAAATATCTTTAGTATAATTTCGTCCTATGGCAAAGACCGGAAAATTTTCGTATGAAATATTCAGTTCAACATTATCGGTAAACTGTGGTTTCAGAGCTGGGTTCCCCATCTGATAAAGATATTGATCAACTATTGTTATATTTGGGTTTAACATCTCGTATCCCGGCCGGCTAATAGTTTTTCGATAGATTGCATAAGCCTTAAGTTCAAAATCTTTCATTTTAAAAACTGTACGACTTAAATAAACATAAGGAAACAAATCTATCCGATTAACAATAAATCCTGTATCTCTCGGGATTGTTTGTGTCCCTTTCATATAAGTACTTTCAGCTCTAACTCCGGTTTTCAGAACAAAATCCTTAAAAAAAGTTTTGCTTACTTGTAAATAAGCAGCATTTATTGATTCATCGTAGTAATAATAATTTGTTCTGATAGGATCAGAGATGTTTACGCCTCCTTGATTAATCCAAAAATCAGAATTATTTTTAAAAAATTGGTATGTAGATTTAATTCCACTTTCAAAAACAAAACGATATTTTAATTGCAAATTTAAGTCGGATTCAAAACTCATATAATGTCGGTTCATAAGATTATTCCCCGATCCTGCTAAAATAAAAGCAGCAGGCAATATAAAATCATACACGTACTCCTGATTCATATTACGATTACTGTAATTATAAGAAATTTTATTTTCCCACAACGAACCGAGAGTATCAATTTTTCGTGCAAGATTAATATCTTGTTGGTGATTAAAAAAATTAGATTTATTGTTTATAGTATTAGTGTTTTGACTAAATATTTCGGTCAATGTGTTGTTTGATAAGCCTGTACTTGTATTAAAATTTTTAGGATTACTAAAATTAAATCTTCCATCATAGGAAAAAGTCCATTTTTCGTTTGGTTCATAGTTAATCCCATAGCTAATAAAAGGATTGTGAGATTTGTTTCTGGAGTTTGATTCCTGTACGAAAAAAGTATCTATGTTAATCTGTCGAGTTGCATTTAGAATTTCCTCCCTATCATTATATCGGTAACTTGAGTTAATATAAATACTATACTTATCTCCACTATCATTGAGGCTAAAACCGAAATCTCCTGAATTGTATTTTGCCCTGTTGTAGCCACCGTTTACAGAACCAAATCTGCTTAATTTTACACCTTTTTTAAGAACGATATTTATTATTCCACCTGTTGAAGAGGCATCATACTTTGAGGATGGGGTACGTATAACCTCAATCCTTAAAACAGAATTTGGTGGCAAGCTCTGCAAAATTGTTGTAATATCTTGATTACTCATTTTTTGTTCTCGACCATTAATATAAATTTTGGCAGGAACAGCAGAATTTAGAAAAACTCCTCCATCCTGGTCAACATAAAGTCCGGGAGTGCTTTCTAAAACCTCAAGTGTATTTGAGCTGACTCCTTCGAGACTTTCCGGGTCAATAATCATTTTGTCGCCTTCTTGTCGTACTAAAGGAGCTTTTGCTTCTACTGTAACTTCAGTTAAGGTGATTTTATCATCTGATAAATAAATATTTATTTTTCGGAACCCTTCCTTTATAGAATAAACTTTTTCAAAAGTTTGATAACCGACAAAACTTACATTCACTTTATATAAACCTTCTTTAATCTCTTTAAAATTAGCCGTCCCAAGATTATCTGTGGTGGCGTATTTTTCTGTATTATCAGATACTTTTAAAAGTTTAACAGTTGCTCCCGGAAGTGAATTATTTTCTTTGTCTTTAACAATTATTGTTAAATTTTGAGAAAATATACTTGCAATTTTTAAAAGCAAAACAAAAAGTGTAAAAAGTCTTTTCATAAATTATTAAATATTTTCAAAATTAAAAAATATGTCTGCACGATGAATTTATAATTAAGTTTTTTTTAAGAAAATAATTCTGAGAAAAAAACACTACACATCATCCTCATTTACAATCTTTTACCACATTTTATTTTAAACTTAAAAATATTATTATTCCAGTAATAAGAAAATATTTACACTAAATCTTAAGATAATTTTTTCTAATACATTGTATAAGAGTGTAATTAGGTTTTGTTACCTTCAATAAAATCTAAGATAATCCCCTCTTTGATAGAAAAATTTGATTGAAACAATTTTGATATTTTCAGTTTTTCAATAACAAGCATTGTAATAACAGCAGCAATCGGCATCATTTTCACTCGCATAATTTCCATTCCGGGCATATTTTTTCTTTGTTCTAAATCATAAGAAACAAGTTTTTGGTAAACACTTTGAAAATAGCCGAGAGAAATAATATTAAACCGACTTTCTTCAAGTATAAAACATTCCTCGCATTCGTATCTTACAAGATTAGCAAAGGTTTCGAAAGAGCCGGATGCTCCTACAAGAATTTCAGGATTATAATTTCGGGCTTCCTCAAAAAATTTATAAACAATATTCGTAACTTCTGTTCTAATAGAATTTATATCTACGGGTGTTAGTGGGTCATTGTAGTTAAATGTTCTTAGAAGTCTGGCAATTCCAATTTTGTAACTATATTTTTTTATTAAGGTTTCATTGTCTGCAATACAAAATTCTATACTACCCCCGCCAATATCAATTATTATTACAGGCTTTTCTTCAATAGGAACGGCAAACTTAACAGCCTTCCAAACTAATTCAGCTTCTTTAATCCCGTCAATTACATTTATTTTTATGCCAGTATTAGAATATGCAATATCAATTATTTGATTTTTATTGGCTGCTTCGCGAATTCCACTAGTTGCACAAGCAATTATATTATCGCATTTATATTCATTTATGATAATTTTGCACTCGCTTATAACGTTAATAAGACGTTTAATTGCATATTCGGATATAATATTATTTACATAATTATCATCAATCAAAGCAACGACTTTTTTGTCGCGAAAAATAAAATTTGGATTACCATTAACGTAATCGCATATAGAAATATTACAAGTATTAGTGCCAATGTCAAGAGCTGCTATTCTCATTAGTTTTTATACTTAAACCATTTCCACAATTCTTTATAATTTACTTTTTTGCCATACATTAAAATTCCCACACGATAAATTTTTGCAGCAAACCATGTCATAAATACAAAGGAAATTATAAGCAATAACATTGAAATTATCAGGTCGGAAATAGGAACTCCAAACGGGATTCTCACCATCATTACAATCGGCGAGGTAAAGGGAATTATTGAAAACCAATAGGAAAGCGAACTTGCAGGATTATTAATTACCTGCATCATAACAATAATTCCTAATATTAAAGGTAAAGAAATCGGGAGCATAAATTGCTGGGTGTCAGTTTCGTTATCTACGGCAGAACCAACAATTGCAAACATTGCAGCATACAAAAGATATCCTCCGATAAAGTAAAATATAAAGAAAGTTACTACCTGAACATAATTTACCGAAAACACAGCTTTAAAAGCTTCTTCGTATTTCAAAGCTTTTTCGTCGGGAGCGTTTGTTTGATTATCGAGCGTGGAACCAACAACTGCAGGATTTGGATTAAATTTTTCAGGATTATAATCTTTCAATAAAATTCTTTGTCCGAAAAACACCAACACAAAAGTTAGTACTACCCAAAGTAAAAATTGAGTTAACCCCACCAGAGCTACTCCTATTATCTTACCAATCATTAATTGAAACGGCTTAACTGAAGAAACTATTACCTCTACGATGCGACTTGTTTTTTCTTCGATAACTCCACGCATAACCATGGAGCCGTACATAAATACAAACATATATATTAAAAAGCCGCAGATATAACCAATTATCATAGCAATTTCGGTGGAAGACTGTTTTTCTTCTCCTTTTTCGTCAAGTGTTGTAGTAACAACTTCAATCCGGGTATTAACAACAGTAAGAATATTTGTAACATCTTCTTCGGTAAGTCCGAATTCTTCAGCTTTTATGGTAAGTTTAATATCTTCAAGTTTCTTTTCCATTGAGTTAGAGATATGTAACTTCAGTGCCATATTCGGTTGGCGGAAAGAAATTAGCTGCACAACTCCAATGTTTGTTTGAACAGCCGTATGAGGAATGTATAATAAAGCATAATAGTCGGTATTCTTCAAATCTTCTTTTGCTTTTGTAAGGTTATAAGAAGCTGTTAAATTGTCGTAGTATTGCAATGATACATTTTCGAACTGTAAATATTTCGTATTTGGAATGGAATTAAAAAACATTCCTGTTTCATCTATTACAGCAACTTTTTTAAATTCATCATCTTCAAGTCGCATTAATACAATTGGCGCAATCATCAAAGCAGCAAATAAAAGAGGCCCCAGTATAGTCATTATAATAAATGAGCGTTTTTTTACTCTTGAGTTAAATTCTCTTTTTATTATTAGTAATACCTTATTCATATCATTGATTTTATTCGGTTAATGAATTTGCTTCGCCCACTACTTTAATAAAAACATCTTCCATCTTTGGCAAATATCTCCGAAACATCGAAATGTTACCAAATTCCAAAAATCTTTTTAAAATATCATTTGAAGAAATATTTTTGTTTAAGAGTTCTATTTTTATTATTGTATCTTTTAAATTTTTGTCAACCTGCAGAATTTTGTATTCATGACTCAAACTTGTTTCAATTATATTAACGAATCCTTCAAATTGAATTTCATAAATATTTGAAGTATAATTAGTTCTAACTTCGTTAATTTCTCCTTCGAGTACTTTTCTTGACCTATTTATAAGAGCTACATAATCACAAATTTCCTCAACAGACGACATATTATGAGTAGAAAAAATTATTGTAGCACCATTTCTTTTAAGTTCGAGGATTTCTTGTTTAAGCAAATTTGCATTTATTGGGTCGAAACCGCTGAAAGGTTCATCAAAAATCAACAGTGTAGGATTATGCAATACTGTGATAATGAATTGAACCTTTTGAGCCATACCTTTTGATAATTCTTCAACTTTCTTATCCCACCAAGATTGGATTTCGAATTTTTCAAACCATTTTTTTAATCCTTTCAAAGCATCTTGTCTTGATAGTCCCTTAAGCTGACATAGATATAAGGCTTGTTCCCCAACTTTCATCTTTTTATAAAGACCTCTTTCTTCGGGCAAGTATCCAATCAACGATATGTGTTTTGAACTTATGGGTTCACCATTAAAATACACTTTTCCCCTGTCCGGAGCAGTTATTTGATTAACGATTCTTATTAAAGTCGTCTTCCCTGCTCCATTAGGACCCAACAAACCATAAATTGATGCTTCAGGAACCTGTATGGAAACATCATCCAATGCAAGGTGATTAGCAAATCTCTTCTCGATGTTTTCGATTATTAAGGCATGTTTCATTTTTTCGTATTTTAATTTTCAACTATATTTTAACTATAACTTTAGATGCTTCTTTTTAATTTGAAGATTATAAAATAATTATTTAAAATCTATCTACCTTCAACTTTTAATACTTTAGTAAATTTTTTTAATATTTTTAAACCCACAAATATTAAAGTACCTATAGAAAAAATTATAACCCAATAAAAATCCAGATATAATTTATTTAAACTAATACTTAAAGCTGCAAATCGTAATAAAGTAACAGTTAATATTAAATTAAAAAACCCATTGTATTCTCGCCGCAAAACATTTTTTAGGGAAAACTGCATACTGCTTTTTATAAACGATGAGAACTTTGGAACAAATGCGGATGTTTTGTTTGCCCAGGATTCATATTCTTCTACAAATTTACGACGCAAAAATTCTTCTTCAGCATACATTATTCTCTCATAATAAATCCAATATGCTGCACAGAAAAAAAGAGTAAACCACAAATCTCCAATAACTAAGACAGGAGCAAGCCACATAAAAAAATTTCCTAAGTATAAAGGATGTCTCACCATACTATATATACCTGTTTGGTTTAATTCCATGGCAACTTGTCCTTCTTTTGTATTTCTGCCGCTTGTCCCTTTCGGTGTATATCCTCCTGTGAAAACTCTTATCATTAATCCTAAAAGACCTACCAGCAAAAATAAAAAATCTAACCACCACGAATTAGGACTTTTATCTCCATTAATAATTAAATGAATATACCATAAAAATCCAATAAATACTAATACTAAAGGAAGGAAACTCCTTTTACGAAATAACCAATTTCCTTGCTTTTCAAAACTCTCTCTTAGTGCCATATTAATTTTATAAGATTACAAAATTATTTAATTTAAGGTATATTACAAACTTTACTAAGTTAAGAATTTTTTAAAATTTTAGTCAGGTAACTATTTTTAAATATTTTTGCGCATAAATAAAATTTTTGAAATGATAATAATCATAGAACAAATATTAAAGTTGAGCATATTAGCAATTTTAGGAATATTGGCGGTAAAATTAAAATTTCTTAAACTTGACTATGCAGAAGGGATTTCAAAACTTTTAATAAAAATTACGATTCCGCTTCTTGTTTTCACAACATTCAGCAAATTCGACATTAGTTCTGTTTCGATTATCAATTTTTTTATCGTTATTGTTTTTTCAATAATAAGTACATTGATTCTATACATTCTTTCACTTAGCGGGGTTAAGATTTTTAAACTTGATGAACGAAATGCACCATTACACAAAGTTCAAACAATGTTTGGCAATGTTGTATTCTTAGGGTTTCCACTTCTTAATTCACTTTTCCCCGGAGGAGAAGGGTTGATATACGCAGCTCTATTTCAGCTTGGACATGATGCCGTTTTATGGACTCTAGGTATTGTCATAATCAAAAACAACAAGAACAATAATATTTTTAAAGAAATAAAACATTTGCTTAATCCGGTAACAATTTCTTTTATTCTTGGTGTTGTATTCATGTTTTTAAAAATTCCCATTCCGGACATAATATTCAACCCTTTATTCAATTTAGGACATACTACTATATATATTTCAATGATTTACGTCGGAATAATTTTAACTAAAGCAGACTATGTTTCATTATTAAAAAACAAAAGGTCATATTTCTTAAGTTTAAACAAATTATTAATCGGACCATTGATTGTTCTCGGAATAATTTTTATGCTTAGTCTGATTGGAATCAATATTGACAAAACAGCAGCAATAGTAATAGTTTTACAAACAGCAATGCCTTGCATGATTATTATTTCTGTGCTTGCTCAGGAATTCGGTCTTAATGTGAAACAAAGTGTTGAAAATATTTTTGTAACTTCAGTTCTTTCAATTCTAACTCTTCCTCTATTATATTATTTGAGCAATCTTTTGCTTTAATAATTATAATTTTAACATTTATAGTATTTTATAAACTTTTAAATTAAGTTTTTCTTAAATTCTATCTTTTTAGTAGATTCAATATTCTGTCATACAGCGGAGGATGTGAATAGGTCAGTTTTACAACAACAGGGTGAGGAGTTAAATTGCTTAAATTGTTATAGCTCAGCTTTTTCAATGCGGAAATTAAACTTTTGGAATAGCCTAAATTAGCAGCAAAATTATCGGCATTAAACTCAGCTTTACGATTAAAATAAGATGAAATAACCCCCAAAAAAGTAGAAAATGGAGAATATAAAATTCCAAAAGTTATCAAAGCAATATGAAATTTAGGCTCCGAAACGCCTAAGGCTTGAGACAAAATTTCGCTATTTGCTAACAGTCCAAAAACATATAACATCACCCCTGTTTCCAATATGGATACAAGTAATGATTTATAAATGTCTTTATGTTTATAATGTCCTATTTCGTGAGAAATTACGGCAAGAATTTCATCCGTACTCATCTGATTAACTAGAGTATCGTAGAGAACTATTCGCTTCTTGGGTCCAAAACCGGTAAAATATGCATTAGCTTTTGTACTACGCTTGGACCCATCAATAATGAAGATTTTATCAATATTGAAACCCGATTTTTTACCAAGTTCGAGAATTGCTTGCTTAAGCTCTCCTTCCTCAAGAGGAGTTTGCTTGTTGAATAGCGGAACTATTAAAACTGAATAAAACATCAGAAAAAACACATTGAAAAAAATTATTACTCCCCATGCACATAGCCAGAAATTCACCGGGTCGAGATTATAAATCCAAATTATTAAAGACAACAAGCCTCCCCCGATTATTGAAGTTAAAATCCAAGCTTTTAATTTATCTAGAACATAAATTTTAGGAGTGGTTTTGTTAAATCCGTATTTCTCTTCAATCACAAAAGTATCATATATATCAAAAGGCGTTGAAATTATATCGGACAAAAAAAATATTATTCCGAAATACAACAATGAAGATAATATGTAATGATTTGTAATTTCACTAACAATCTTATCCACATAAGCAAAACCACCCAGGAGAAGAAACCCCATAATAACAATAAAATTAAAACTTGATGTAATCATTCCAAAACGATGATTATCAAATAAATAGTTTTGCTGTTTTGTATATTTTTCAGGGTCGTAAATATCGCTTAAAATTTCCGGTACAGGCTTTTTAAACCAGGAAGCATTAAAAAAATCAAGAATTTTATCAAAAACAAAACCAATAATAAAAACAGCAATAATGATGTAAAATAAAACTTCTGCATTCATATACGTTAAAATTTTTCCAAAAATAAGACATTAATAAAACAAAAAATAGCCTGATGTGTTAAAAGATTTTGTCAAATTCTTTAAAAGTTTTATTTTTATGCTTTAATTAAAAAAAATTACGAATATGTTTAGTCCGGAAGTTTATAAGAAAAGACGCGAAAAATTAGCAAAAATTTTAGGTAAAGGTCTTTATTTGTTTTTAGGGAATGTTGATTCCCCAATGAATTATCCTGCAAACGCATATCATTTCAGACAGGATAGTACTTTTTTATATTTCTTTGGTCTGGATTTACCTGGATATGCAGCAATAATTGATGTTGACAACAACGATGAAATAATCTTTGCCGACGAAGTTGATATTGATGATATTATCTGGATAGGACCTCAACCATCTGTTAAAGAGCTTGCTCAAAAATGTCTTATTTCCAAAACTTTGCCATTTACAAAACTTGAAGATTATATAAAAGACAATATATCAAAAGGCCGAAAAATAAATTATCTTCCGCCTTATCGGGATTATAACAAGATTTTGCTAAATAAATTACTGGGAATAGCTTTTGAAAAATTAAAAGAAGAAGCTTCGGTTGAGTTTATCAAAGCAGTTGTTGAACTTCGTAATGTGAAGGAAGATATAGAAATAGCGGAAATAGAAAAAGCCTGCAACATTGGATATTTGATGCACACTACTGCAATGAAGATGGCAAAACCCGGAGTCATTGAAAGAGAAATTGCTGGAGTTATGGAAGGCATAAGCCTTTCGCATGGAAACTTGCCATCATTTCCAATAATTCTCACTATTAATGGACAAACTCTTCATAATCATTATCATGGCAATGTTCTTAAAGAAGGAAAACTAATGCTTTCTGATGCCGGAGCTCAAACAGAAATGTATTATGCTTCAGATAATACCCGTACAGTTCCGGTCGGAGGAAAATTTACTCAGAAGCAAAAAGATATTTATCAAATAGTTTTAAATGCAATTAACGGGTCAATTAAATTGATGAAGCCCGGCATTACATATTTATCTGTTCATTTGCAGGCATGTGAAATTCTTGCTCAAGGACTTAAAGAAGTAGGATTGATGAAAGGGGATATAAAAGAAGCTGTTGCCCTGGGAGCTCATGCTCTTTTTATGCCACACGGGCTTGGACACATGATGGGACTTGATGTTCATGACATGGAAGACCTCGGACAAATTTATGTCGGTTACGATGAGAAAACTCGTCCAAGTAATATTTTTGGTACTGCATTTTTAAGAATGGGACGAGAACTTAAACCTGGCTATGTGCTAACAAATGAACCCGGAATTTATTTCATCCCCGAACTTATTGATTTATGGCGTAAAGAAAAGAAATTCGAGAACTTCATTAACTACGACAAAGTCGAAACATATAAAGATTTTGGAGGAATAAGATTAGAAGATGACATCTTAATAACAGAAGGTTCTTGCAGAATATTGGGAGAAAAGCGTATCCCTATCGAAATTCAAGAGATAGAAGATTTTATGAAGTCTTAACCAAATCTCCTTAATTATGATACTGATTTATGTTCCAAAGTTAAATTCTCGAATAGAATACGGCATTGAACTTTGTTTTAAACATGCCTTTAAAATTGATTACAGCATAACATCGGATTTACACGAATTTAAAAAATCTGATTTACCTTCGTTATGGTATGCTCCCGAAAAAGTCTCTGATAAACCTGGTGTTATTGCCGATGCAATGATGCTTGACTCAAAGATTTTCATCAAATCTCCGGGCAGAACATACCTCGATAAAATTACCGTACTATTCCCAACTGAAACCAACTTCCTTCCAAAATTTGATTTATTTGCTGCAGCCTTTTGGTTAGCAACCCGAATGGAAGAATACGGACACGCAGTTACAAATCCTTATAACAGATTCAGTTCCGATATGAGCATTGCCAGAAAAGTTGGAATTCTCAATAAACCTGCAATAAATATCTGGACTGAAATGTATCTGGGAACTCTGCAAAGACTGTATCCCGACCTGAAATACGAAAAGCCAGCTTATAAATTTATGCCAACAATTGATGTTGACAGCGCTTTTAAATACAAAGCAAAAGGAATTTTCAGAACTGTGGGAGGAACATTACGAGACCTCTATAAACTAAATTTCGAAGAAGTAAAACAACGCTATAAAGTGCTTATAGGAAAAGCTCCAGACCCCTGGTTTTGTTTTGACGAAATTAACAAACTTCATGAAGAATTTGACTTAAAGCCTTATTACTTTTTTCTTGTAGCACGTTTTGGAAATTTCGATAGAAATATCAGTCCCTGGCGAAAGAAAATCAAAAATCTGATAGCCGATTTAGTTTCTAAATATAATGTAGGGATACACACATCGTTCAAGGGAAAAACGAAACCCAAATACTGGATTTCTGAATTAAAAACATTGCAAAAACTCACCGGACAAAAGATTTTTTCTTCGAGGCAACATTATTTTATAGTTCAATTTCCCGACACGTATGAAAAATTAATTGAACTTGGCATCAAGCGAGATTTTTCAATGGTTTTTCCGGATATGCCGGGATTCAGACTTGGAACATCGGTTCCTATCCCGTTTTTCAATTTAAAAACAAATCAAAAAACTGATTTGTGGCTATATCCCACAATGATTATGGATGTTTCTCTGAGTAAATATCAAAATCTCACTGTAGAAGAGGCAATTGAATTATGCAAACCCATTATTGAATATACAAAAAAATACGGGGGAACTCTGATAACTCTTTGGCATAACGAAACTCTCAGCGGAACAGGTATCTGGAAAAACAGCCCTGTTATTTACAAAGAAATACTAAAATTATCCGTTGAATAATGTTTCTTCAAATTTTTAAAATATTATTCCTGATTCCATTTTCGTGCACATACGGAACTATTGTTCGCATAAGAAATTTCTTGTACGATTTTAATATTTTTAAATCTGCCGAATTTGATATCCCTATAATTTCTGTAGGAAACATATCTATTGGAGGAACCGGAAAGACACCTCACGTAGAATTTATAATTTCGATTTTGCACAAAGATTTCAAGCCGGCGGTTTTAAGTAGAGGATATAAAAGAAAAACAAAAGGTTTCAGAGAAGTTCAGGCAGGGGAGAATTATCTTTTATCGGGAGATGAACCATTACAGATTAAAGAAAAATTTCCTGAGATTATTGTTGCTGTGTGCGAAAATCGAAAAATCGGTATAAAAAAACTTCTCGAACTGCATCCAGAAATAGACCTCATTATACTTGATGATGCATTTCAGCATCGCAGAGTTAAACCAGGTTTATCAATATTACTCATCAATTACAATAAACCAATAAAGAATGACCATCTCCTGCCGATAGGACGATTACGAGAACCGGCAAATTCTTCACACAGAGCAGATATTCTAATTTATACAAAATGCCCCGAAAAAATTACGCCCATCGAAAGGAGAATAATCGCTCAAGACATCAAAATATTTCCTTATCAAAGTCTATATTTTTCAAAAATTACATATCAAAATCCTGTAGCGGTTTTTGAATCAGATTTAATACAAAAAATTAACGATTTAGAAAAGTACAAAGTTGTTATTATTACAGGAATAGCCAATCCCGAACAATTTGTAAATTACATTTCTACTTATGCAAAAAACTATGATCATTTAAAATTCCCCGACCATCATAAATTTAAAAAATCGGACTTTAAGGAATTATTAAAATTATTAGAACAAAATGACGACAAAAACATAATAATAACAACAGAAAAAGATGCTGTAAGAATAAAAAATTCCGAAATTTTTCCGGATGAACTAAAAAGTTTGTTATTTTGCATTCCAATTAAAATTGAGGTAGTTGGAGACGAAAAAGAAAAAATTGAATTAACCGAAAAAATATATAAATATGTTAGAGAAAATAAAAGAAACAAAAGAATACATATTTAGTAAAGTAAAAACCAGACCCGAAGTAGGAATAATTTTAGGAACAGGTTTAGGTGGTCTTGTAAAAGAAATTGAAATTGAATCAGCATTAGATTACAGAGAAATTCCTCATTTCCCGGTATCAACCGTTGAAGGACACAGTGGCAAACTAATATTCGGAAAGTTAGGAGGAAAGTCTGTTGTAGCAATGCAAGGACGATTCCATTTTTACGAAGGCTACGAAATGTGGCAGGTAATTTATCCTGTTCGTGTGATGAAATATCTGGGAATAAAAAATCTTTTTGTTTCAAATGCCAGTGGTGGAGTAAATCCTGATTTTGAAATTGGTGATTTAATGATTATTACCGACCATATTTGTTTGGTTCCCAATCCTTTAATCGGAAAGCACATTCCCGAATTTGGGGCTCGCTTCCCGGATATGAGTGAACCATACGATAAAAAGTTAATAAATCTTGCAAAAGAAATTGCCGCCGAACTCGGTATTAAAGTGCAGCAGGGAGTTTATACCGCTACTACCGGCCCAACGTTTGAAACTCCGGCAGAATATCATTATTTTAGAGTTATCGGTTCGGATACTGTCGGAATGTCAACTGTTCCAGAGGCTATAGCAGCAAGACAAATGGGAATTCCTTGTTTTGCAATGTCAATAATTACAGATTTGGGAGTACCCGGTAAGATTGTTGAAGTTTCTCACGAAGAAGTTCAAAAAGTTGCTTCTGCTGCAGAAACAAAAATGACGAGCATTTTCAAAAAAATGATTGAAAGAATTTAAAATCGGTAAATGACGGGAATTGTTACTCAAAGTACCGGAGCTCAATACTCTGTTGAATCTGATAACAAAATTTATAATTGCACAATTAGAGGTAAATTAAGGCTAAAAGGTTTTAAATCCACAAATCCAATTGCTGTTGGAGATATTGTGGATTTTTTTACCATTTCCGAAAACGAAGGTGTTATAACTAAAATTCACGAAAGAAGGAATTGTATTGTTCGGAAAGCCAGCAACTTATCAAAAAAATCTCATGTTATTGCGGCAAATATTGACAAAGCCATTTTTATTTTCACGCTAAAAAATCCTGTTACCACAACAGTTTTCATGGATAGATATCTGGTTGCTGCAGAGGCATATAATATTCCAGTTGTTATTGTCTTTAACAAAATTGACATATATACACCCGAAGAAATTGAAGAAGTTGCCGAATTAATGGCTGTTTATCATGATATCGGATATAAGGTTTTTGGAACCTCAATTGTTACCGGTCAAAATCTCGATAGCTTAAAACAAGAATTTGAAAATTCCATTTGTGTTCTGGGCGGACATAGTGGTGTTGGAAAATCTTCGTTATTAAATGCCATTGTTCCCGGGCTAAATCTTAAAACAGCCGAAATCTCCGAAGCTCATCTATCCGGTAAGCATACTACCACTTTTGCAAAGATGATTAAAATAAAAGAAAACAGTTACATTATTGATACCCCGGGTATCAGAGGTTTTGGTATTGTTGACCTGAAAAAAGAAGAAATTTATCATTACTTTAAAGAAATTTTTGAAATTTCTCACAACTGCAAATATCATAATTGCCAGCACATAAATGAACCCGGATGTGCTGTAAAGAAAGCTGTGGAAGAAGGGGAAATTTATTATTCGAGGTACAAATCATATCTCAACATTTATTTTGACGATGAAGACGAAAAGCACCGACAAAAAGAGGTCTAAAAATCACACCAGCGAAAGAATATAAGCTAAATAAAATATTATCAGTATAAAGGATTTAATAAAACCAAGATTATATCTTCTCGGGAAAACAAATAAAGTAAACAACAGCACAGCAAAAAGTAACATCCCCAATAAGTCAACATTCAGCATTTGAGGACTGATTTTCAGAGGTTCAACTACTGCACTCAATCCACCTATAAACAAAATGTTAATTATGTTTGATCCGACAATGTTTCCTAAAATTATAGAAACATTTTTACGAAATGCTGCAATTATAGAAGTTACAAATTCCGGAAGACTAGTACCAACTGCAACCATTGTAACCGCAATAACCCTTTCGCTTACGCCAAAACTTCTTGCGATATTTACTGATGAATTTACCAGAAAATCCGATCCATACATCAAACCGGCAGAAGATATTAAAATTAACATAATGGCTAATAAAGGATGTTTTTGTTTAACCGGTTCATCATCGTCAATTTTGGGAAGTTGCATTTGTTTTTTACTTTTTATAATATTGAAAACAATAAAAACTATGAACAAAATCAAAAGGATTATCCCCTCTATCCTGTTTAATTTTTGATCTGACAAAAAAATCACAAACAATAAAGATACAAAATTCAATATTAGTAAATCTTGAATTAAAAAATTTCTGTTAGTAGTAATCCCGATTATCAACCCTGAAATGGCAAGCACAAACCCGATATTGGCAATATTGCTTCCGACGATATTTCCAACTGTAATATCTGAAAATCCATTTATTCCGGCATTAACCGAAACGAATAATTCGGGAAGTGAAGTTCCAATGGCAATAACTGTGGCACTGATTATAAAATCGGAAACTTTAAAGTATTTTGCCAGGCTAATGGCATTTTTTACCAGAAAGTCTCCGGAGATTATAAGCAGAGCTAATCCTAAAACTAAAAATAAATAATCCACCACTTTTTTTTGCGAAATTATGCAAAATAATTTTAAACAAAATAATTTTCAGCTTTTAAACTTGAAATTGTTAATATTTAACTGCTTAAAAAACATTTAGATATGCTATAATTAAGTAATTTTGCGTTCGTTATGGAAAATACTGAAAAAATAATAGGAACTTACAACGAGGAAAGCATACAGACGCTTAATTGGGAAGAGCATATTCGCAGGCGTCCGGGTATGTACATTGGGAAACTCGGAGATGGGAAATCCCGAGACGACGGAATTTACATTTTAATCAAAGAAGTTATTGACAACTCCGTTGATGAATTTGCAATGGGATTTGGCAAAAACATTGACATCAAACTCGAAAATAAAACTATCACTATTAGAGATTACGGAAGAGGGATTCCTTTTGGAAAACTTGTTGACGTAGCTTCTAAAATGAATACAGGAGCAAAATACGATTCAAAAGTTTTTCAAAAATCCGTTGGGTTAAATGGAGTTGGGATTAAGGCAGTAAATGCTTTATCTTCATATTTTAAAATCAGTACTTACAGAGACGGCAAAAAAAAGACTGCAGAATTTAAGAAAGGAATACTACTTTCGGAAACAGAACTTGTAAATACCGAATCTCCAAATGGTACGCTTGTAATTTTCACTCCCGACGAAGAAATCTTCGGTAATTACAATTTTGTTCTTGAGTATATCGAAAATATGCTCAGGAATTACACATACCTCAACACCGGATTGAACATTAACTTTAATGGAATAAGATTTCACTCTCGCAACGGTTTGTTGGATTTGTTGCAAGAAAATCTGAACGAAGAACCTTTATATCCGCCCATACATCTTAAAGATACAGATTTTGAAGTAGCAATAACTCACGGCACTCAATACAGCGAAGAATATTTTTCTTTTGTTAACGGACAGCACACAACACAAGGCGGAACCCATCTTGCAGCTTTTAGAGAAGCTTTTGTAAAGACTATTCGCGATTTTTACAAAAAAGACTACGACGCTTCAGATATCAGACAAAGTATTATAGCTGCAATTAGCATCAGAATTGTTGAACCGATTTTTGAATCACAAACAAAAACCAAGCTGGGGTCAAAAGACATGGAGCCCGGAGGTATAAGCATCCGTAATTACATTTTTGATTTTATGAAAAAATTGGATGATTACCTCCATAAAAATCCATCCGTTGCTGATGTAATTCAGAAGAAGATTTTAGCTTCGGAAAAAGACCGAAAGGCTATTGCCGGAATACAGAAAATAGCTAAAGAAAGAGCTAAAAAAGTCAGTCTCCACAACAAAAAACTCAGAGATTGTAAAATACATTACAATAGCTCCGACCCTCGAAAGTCTGAAACCACAATTTTCATTACCGAGGGCGACTCTGCAAGCGGTTCAATAACAAAATCCAGAGATGTTAACACTCAAGCTGTTTTCAGTTTGAAAGGGAAACCTCTCAATACTTACGGAATGACCAAAAAAGTGGTTTACGAAAACGAAGAATTCAACCTTTTGCAAGCAGCTCTCAACATCGAGGAAGGCATTGAAAATTTAAGATACAGAAATGTTGTGATTGCTACCGATGCCGATGTTGACGGTATGCATATCAGACTTTTATTAATAACTTTCTTTTTGCAGTTTTTCCCGGATTTAATTCGTAATGGTCATTTATTTATTCTCCAAACACCTCTTTTCAGAGTTCGCAACAAAGCCGAAACTATCTATTGCTACGACGAAGCCGAAAAAGAAGAAGCTATCAAGAAACTTAAAAATAATGTTGAAATAACAAGATTTAAAGGTTTGGGAGAAATATCACCTAATGAATTTAAAGAATTCATAGGAAAAAATATACGCCTTGACCCCGTTACTCTGACAAAATACGATCAAATTTCGAAATTGCTTGAGTTTTATATGGGCAAAAATACTCCCGAGCGTCAGGATTTTATTATTGCAAACCTAAAAGTTGACGAAGAAATTTAGAATAGAAGGATAAAAAAATGAGCGAAGACAACATCAATATAAATAATCCGGAAAATAGTGATGAAGAGTTTATTCCAGCCGAAATTCATGAGCCGGAAACTCCAAAAACCACTCGTTTGTCAGGCATGTATAAGGAATGGTTTTTGGATTATGCTTCCTATGTAATTCTTGAAAGAGCCGTTCCAAATGTTATTGACGGATTAAAACCTGTTCAAAGAAGAATTTTACACTCAATGAAACAACTCGATGATGGTCGCTACAACAAAGTGGCTAACATCGTTGGACACACTATGCAATACCATCCGCACGGAGATGCTTCAATAGGCGATGCCCTGGTTCAATTGGGACAAAAAGATCTACTAATAGATTGCCAGGGGAACTGGGGAAACATCCTTACAGGCGATCCGGCAGCAGCTCCAAGATATATCGAAGCAAGGCTTTCAAAATTTGCTCTGGAAGTTTTATTTAACCCAAAAACCACTGAATGGCGACCATCCTATGACGGCAGAAACAAAGAGCCTGTTACCCTGCCGGTTAAATTTCCGCTGCTGCTTGCCTTAGGATTGGACGGTATTGCTGTTGGCTTGTCATCTAAAATCCTGCCTCATAATTTTAACGAAATTATTGATGCAGCAATAGCATATTTGAACAACCATGACTTTGAACTTTATCCCGACTTCACTACCGGAGGGCTTGCTGATTTTAACAGATATAACGACGGACAACGAGGCGGTAGAGTTAGAGTAAGAGCAAAAATCGAAAAAGCCGACAAAAAAACTCTTATAATCAGAGAAATTCCTTTCGGAGAAACTACCGGTTCGGTTATTGATTCAATCATTGCAGCCAACGACAAAAAGAAAATACAAATTAAAAAAATTGATGATAACACAGCTGAAAATGTAGAAATTATAATACAACTTCCGGGAGGAGTTTCTACCGATAAAACCATTGATGCTCTTTATGCTTTTACAAAATGCGAAGTTTCAATTGCTACCTACGCCTGCGTCATTGACAATGATACTCCGAAATTTTTGGGAGTTAGCGAAATTTTAAGAATTTCTGTAGATAATACAAAAAAATTACTCCAACAGGAATTATTAATTCGTAAGAACGAACTCCAAGAAATGTGGCATCAATTATCGCTTGAAAAATGGTTTATTGAAAAAAGGATTTATAAAGAAAAGAACTACGAAAACGCTGAATCAACTGATGCCGCTCTGGATTTTATTCACTCCAAAATAATCGAGCATAAACTCGTGCTTGCTCGCGAAATTAATCGTGATGATTTATTGAAACTCCTCGAAATAAAAATGAAACGTATTTTACGTTTCAACAGTTTTAAAGCCGAAGAAGAGCTTTTGAAAATCCTCGAGGAAATTAAAGAGGTTGATTATCATCTCGATCATCTTACCGAATATACAATTGACTGGTTTGCCCGACTAAAAGAAAAATACGGAAAAGGAAGAGAAAGAAAAACCGAAATACGTTCTTTTGACAACATTGATACTACTCAAGTTGTAATTGCAAACGAAAAACTTTATGTGAACTATAAAGAAGGTTTTGCCGGTTACGGGCTTAAAAAGGACACTTACGTTTGCGATTGTTCGGATATAGACGATATCATTGTTTTTAGACGTGACGGAAAATTCATTGTCTCGAAAGTTTCTGAGAAAGCATTTTTTGGTAAAGACATTATTTATGTTAATGTTTTCAAAAAGAATGATTCCCGAACAATTTACAATGTTGTTTACCGAAACGGAAGAACAAGTGTTTCATTTATTAAACGTTTTGCCGTTACCGGAATAACAAGAGATAAAGAATACGACATTACTCAAGGAATTGAAGGTTCCCGTATATTGTATTTTACAGCAAATCCTAACGGAGAGGCCGAGGTCATTAAAGTCTATCTAAAACCTAAACCAAAAATACGAAAACTGGTATTTGAGGTTGACTTTAAAGATGTTTTAATAAAAAGTCGTAATGCTCATGGAAATATTCTCACAAAAAATGACATCCACAAAATTACCCTTAAAGAAGAGGGAATATCAACTCTGGGCGGATTGAAAATTTGGTTCGACGATGAAGTCTTGAGACTTAACACCGACGGTAGAGGACGATATCTGGGCGAATTTTTAGGCAACGATAAAATTGTGGTAATTACAAGATCAGGTTATTTCAGAACTTGCAATTTTGATATTTCTAATCACTTTGAAGATGATATTTTAATAATCGAAAAATTCGATCCGGAAAAAGTTTACACTGCTATTCATTTCGATGCTGAACAAAACGCCTTTTATCTAAAGAGGTTTCAAGTTGAAGAATCGTTAAAAGAACAATGTTTACTTTCCGAAATGGAAGGTTCTTATCTGGTTGATGTTAGCGACGATAAATATCCTCAAGTAAAAATTACTTTTGGAGGCAAACACGAAAAACGCGAACCTGAATTTATTGATGCTGAAGAATTTATAGCAGTAAAAGGATTTAAAGCCCGCGGAAAAAGACTTACTACTTTTGAAGTAAAAGAAATTATTTTTGACGACCCTCTCGATAAAGTAGAACAAAACTATCCCGAAGAAGAAAATAGCATTGATAATCTGAACGGCTCTAACGATGAACTTAATAATTCAGTTGAAAACCCTGATGATATTCCGTTTGAGGTTGTAGAAAATATTACAGAAGAAGACATCGATTTCGAAATCATTGAAACTGACGAAGAAAAAACACAGAACACAGTTTCAATATCCGAAAAAAAACGGAATAAAAAGAATGATTCGGACGATAAACAAATGACTCTGTTCTGATAATGAAAAAGATTTTATTCTATATTTCAACTTTATGTATCATAATTTCTTGTAACAATTCAGTAGAATACAAAAAAATCCAAAAAGATTTTGCAGATGTTGAGTTTATTTGCGACACTCTTAAACTCGATAGTTTATTGCAAAAAATTCCTGACTATAGCATAATTGTAAAAACCATAAAAACAGAAAACCTAAGGTACAA
Organism: uncultured Bacteroidales bacterium; assembly: GCA_937982115.1. Taxonomy (GTDB): domain Bacteria; phylum Bacteroidota; class Bacteroidia; order Bacteroidales; family ML635J-15; genus Bact-19. The sequence continues at coordinate 22,183 of CALJNE010000019.1, forward strand.
CCATCAAATTTTATTAAATTACCAGACAGCTGATGAATATTTGAATTCAAAAGAGACAGCTTTTGCCGCAGGCATGTTTACGGCTGATTTGGGCTATGTCCGCCATTTTGAAAGAGTTCAAGATTGCATGGATTTTATGTATTCATTGCGAATACTTGCAGAAAAACTTGCTATTAGCAATAAAAATTTTGATAAACTTGTCCCTGCTATTGAACGTAATTTATACAACAAAGATTCTATTTTTATAATTACAGACAGTGTTTTTAATTTAGGAAAACAACTATTTAACGACAGCGAACGATATGGAATGGCGGCATTATTTGCCTCCGGTATCTGGCTCGAAACGCTTTATTTAGGACTAAATTCAACCACTGACAAAAATATCAATGATACTGTTTTAATAAACCATTTTGAAATTTTGAAAATTATTAATAGTACATTATCTGCATTGAAAGATGACGACATAATCGAAAAAATAAAAAAGGACTTTATCCTGATCGAAAATAAAGGCTATGATAATCCGGCACTTAAAAAAGACATTTTATTAATTCGATCAAAATATATCAAGAATTTATAAACGCAATTTCTTAGCGAAAAATTACAGTTAATCTTGTTAATAAAAATTTCTTTGATTACATTTGTAGAGGGATTGAAATAAAAAATTTAATTATGAAAAAGGCAATTTTATTCTTTTTAATTTTTGTGATTTTCATAAAAGTTTATTCGCAAAGCGAAATTTATAAGTCAATTCATCAATTAGAGAGTGAGTATTACAAAGAGCTTGGCTATGATTATAGTTATTATGAAAAAATAAACTCTCTTTCACCAATAACTGCCGATAAGAGTTCAAAAACTTGCAATCTTCAGAAAATTGTTTTCGGATGGCATCCGTATTGGGCGAATGGTAAAGAAGGAAATTATCAATGGAATTTATTAAGTGATCTTTGTTATTTCTCTTATGAGGTAAATCCTAATACCGGAAATGCTAACACTACTAATGGATGGGCGACTGCCAATGCTGTAACTCAAGCTCTGGCAAACGGAGTAAGAGTAAGCCTGTGTGTTACTTTATTCAGCGATCATGCTACATTTTTTGCAAATTCCACCGCACAACAAACTTTAATAACAAACCTTATTAATCTTGTTCAGAGCAGAGGTGCTCATGGGGTTAATATTGATTTTGAAGGAGTTCCAAGTTCTCAAAAAACTGCTTTTAATAATTTTCTAATTAATCTTTGCACTCAATTCCACTCTCAAATTCCCGGGTCTAAAGTTAGTTTGTGTTTATATGCTGTTGATTGGAGCGATGTTTTTGATGAAGTAGCATTAAATCCTCACATAGATTACTTTACTATAATGGGCTACGATTACTACTACAGCGGCAGTTCTGTTGCCGGACCTACTGCTCCTCTTTACACATTTAATACTTTCAACTATAATCTTGCAAGGTCGGTAAATTATTATCTTTCTCAAGGCATCAGTAAAGAAAAACTTGTCCTCGGCTTACCGTATTATGGTATGGAATGGAATACAACTTCATCATCAGTGCCTTCAAGTACCACAAGCTATGTAAGTAGTAGAACCTACAAGACAATTAAAGACAATACTTCCGGCAACTATTCAAACAGACAATGGGATAATACCGGAATCTGTCCATATTATGTGTACTACTCTTCAAATTGGAGACAATGTTTTGTTGATGATGAAGAAAGTCTTGGCATTAAGTATGATTTCGTTAATATGATGGGAATTGCCGGTATTGGCATTTGGGCTCTAAGTTATGATGATGGATACACTCAACTCTGGAATTTAATTCGAGATAAATTTTCCGATTGTGCTACTGTACCTTGTTCCGGAACATTTTATGATTTAGGTGGACCATATAAAGATTATCTGAATAATTCAAATTACAACTTTACTATTGCTCCCACAGGAGCCAGTAAAGTAATCCTTAATTTCCCCGAATTTGATGTAGAAGCCGGAAGTGGCTCTACTTGCAACTATGATTATGTTGAAATTTTCGACGGGCCAGGCACAGCATCGTCAAGTTTAGGAAGGTTCTGTAATACAACGGGAAATCCAGGAACAATTATCTCCACAGGAAATTCTTTAACTGTAAAAGTTTACACAGATGGAGCCACCGTAAAAGCCGGTTTCAGAGGAGAATGGTCTTGTATTATGGATAATATTCCTCCTGAAACACAAATAATCACTGAAGACTGGCAAAAACAAAATTTTTCCGTTCAATTTAATGACTCCGATAACGATGCTGTTGATCTGAAGTTTTATCAAGTTCTTGATTTTAATGGTTCTGAATGGAGAGCAAACGGAAATTACGGATTTTTTAACGACAACTTTAATTCCACCATACACTCCGAATGGACAAACCTCTCCGGAACATGGAATATAAATAACGGAGTCCTTGCTCAAACTGACCAGAATTTGTCTAATAATAATATTTATGCTGCAGTAAATCAACAAGGAGATTACATTTACCTTTTTCAATGGAAAATGAAATTATCAGGTAGCGGAACAAATCGCAGAGCTGGATTGTATATTTTCTGCTCTCAACCCGAACTCTCTCAACGAGGAAATGCGTATATGATTTATTTTAGAGTTGATGACAATAAATGTCAGATTTATCGCTGTACAGATAATAACATTGTTTTAAAAACCGATGATGACACTAATGTTGATGCTAATGTTTGGTATGACTATAAGGTAATTTACCATCCACAAACAGGTGTAATCAGAGCTTACCAGAATAATGTTTTAGTTTCAACCTGGACCGATCCTAATCCTATTACAACTGGTATTGCCATTTCGCTACGAACAGGAGGTTGTATAGCGGAATACGATGACATTAAAGTTTATAAATCACGCTCCAATACTGTAAATGTAAGTGTTGGAACAAATTCGGAAGTTAGATATGAGAATACCAACCCAACAACTCCTGCTTGTCAAATCAACACGATAATCACAGACCTTACCGGAAACTTTTCTAACCTTGTTTCGAAAAATATAAATATTGACAGAACAGCTCCACAAGCAGTTCCTTATGTAAACGACGGTGCCGGAAACGACATTGATATTACTTATAACGGAACAACTTTAAGTGCAAACTGGGGACCGGCTATTGAACCAAATTCTTACATCACTAAATATGAATATTGTGTCGGAACAACTCCTGGATCTAATAACATAATCAACTGGACTGATGTTGGCACAAACCTCTCTTTCTCTCAATCAGGACTTAATTTGGTTTCAGGTACAACATATTATACTTCAGTAAGAGCAACCAACACTGTTAATCTTGTTTCTAACATTACAACAAGCAATGGAGTTCAATACATAAATCCTTCGGATTTAACTATTGCTGCATTTACATACTCCCAAACAACAGTTTGCCCAGCAACACCTATTTATTTTTATAATATATCCGTAAATGCAAATTCTTATCAATGGCAAATCACAGGACCTGAAAACCATTCAAGTACAGAGACAAATCCATCTTTTATCCTTCAGCCCGGAACTTATCAGGTACAACTAACGGCATTCGGAAGCCTTGGTAATGATGTTCATTCTGCAAACATTACAATTACGCATTTAGCTCTTCCTCAAGTTCCGGCATCTGTAAACGCATCAAACACAACTATCTGTACCGGAAATTCAATAACTTTGTCTTATTCAGGTGGTTCGGGCGATAATTTTGTGTGGTATGCAAACTCCTGCGGAACAATTCAAATCGGAACCGGAAATAATCTAAATATAACCCCAACACAATCAACAACATATTTCGGAAGATGGGAAAATCAATGTGGAAATTCTCCTTGTTTGCAAATTCCTGTTACTGTAATAAATTATCCCGAAAATGCAGTATCAATAACGGCTGAACAACAACAAATTTGCTTAAATAATTCAACAACACTTAGTTTTACAGGTGGTAACGGTGATAACTTTTACTGGTACACCGATAATTGTGGGGAAAACCTCATAGGAACAGGAAATAACTTTGTTGTTCAACCCACCCAAAACACTGTTTATTATGGAAGATGGGAAAACACTTGCGGTTACTCTGAATGCAATCAAATAGAAATTTCGGTAATTCAAAGTCCTGAAGAAGCTGTTTCAGTTTTTGCAAATCCTCAACAAATTTGTGATGATGGTAGTACTATGTTAAGTTTTGTTGGTGGCAATGGAGCAAATTTTGTCTGGTATGATAATGAATGTGGCGGAAATGTCATTGGGACAGGAAATAATCTAATTATTCAACCAAATCAAAATACCACATATTTTGGAAGATGGGAAAATCAATGTGGTGTTTCTAATTGCAAACAGGTTTCTGTAGTTCATTCAAATACCCCTCTAGCAGATTTTTATGCAACTGAAACAGTTCTTTATCTACCAAATGCCATTGCTTATTTTGTAAATGACTCTCAAAATGCAGATTACTATTATTGGGATTTTGGTGATGGAGATTTTTCATTAGAAACAAATCCGAGTCATCAGTATCAAATTGCAGGTTCTTTTACTGTATATTTAACTGCATACAATAATATTTGCGGTCAAAACACCAAAACTCTCGAAAACTATATAACAGTTAACTCCTCAAGTACAATTAGTACTGAAATAAAGAATTCGCAAATTTTAGTAAGCCCCAATCCCGCAAAAGACTTTATTAATATTAACTCGACAGAAAAATTTATTACCCAAATCGAAATAGTAACAACTACTGGCCAAATATTATATTCTGTAAAAGTAAATGCTTATAATACATCAATAAACGTCTTTGATTTAAAACCGGCAGTTTACTATCTGAACATTTATACTTCCGAAGAAGTCCATAAACAAAAAATCTCTGTAATAAAATAATTCTCAATTAAATCACTAAAACTACAATTAAAGTTTGTGTAAATTTCAGTTCGTCCCACACTAAACATTTTAAAATAACTTATTCGCTTAAGTATAATTATAAATTAAATTTTCATCAAAATCAACCTTAAATCTTCTATTATTAGACTTCCATTTTCGCTTTATTGCAACATAATATTCCGGATTAATAGAATTCCGTTGAAGAAAATTCTGATACAATATTTCCATCTTCAAATATTTTATCCATGCCAATCTCACCTCCAAAAGTTTATAGTAATCCGGAACAGATTTTAAACTTTGAAGAAAAGAATAAAAATTAGCATATACCTGCAAGTACTTCGTGGCTACTCCTCGCATAAACCTATTTATAAATTCTTTAAATTCCCGTACTTTGTAATTGTGTATCCTTAAACTTTTCTCTAAATTCTTGATTTTTACAGGATTATTTTTTTCTCTATTCAAAAGATTAACATCTTCAATTAAAATCTTTTCACCATCCTTAAAGAATAAAAATGCTCTATCCCCAAATCTGCCGGAAAATTTCTTGTAAAATACATCCCCTATACGTTCTCCAACATTAACAAACTTAAACTCCGTCAATCGGCTATCAGTAATGGAACAGAAATTAACTTTCGGCAAATTTCTTTTGAAGCTCCGAATAACTTGCTTACGTCCTTTTTCACTAAAATTAAAGCTAACTTTATTAGCAATAGTTACCGACTCGTAATCCTGCTTAACTAATTGCAATGCTAAAAAAATCTTATGACGCCAGTCAAATGCAGTTAAAATACTAATTCCAAATTTTTTAGAAATATTTTTTATCGTCAAAACTTCTCCTCTATTAAACATATCAAACAAACTCAGAAACTTTTCTTTCTTATTTATATAATGAATACTGCTACCACTCGTAGGAATAAACGTGCGACGACAAACTTTACATCTATATCTTGATACATTTACATATTTTCCAAACTTAACAAAATGTGCACTACCACAATGAGGGCATTCCTTGATTGGAAGATTAACTATCTCCTTCGGAAAAGGATTGCGTTTAACTTTTTTCTTTTTCTGGTTCATTTTTTAAAGGTTTTTCAATTACAAATTTTTGCAAAAGTAATAAAAAAATAGAAATGACAACACATATTTGAAATAAACTATAATATTAAAAAACATACTTCCTATTCATAATTATTTCATCAAAATTAAAAAAATAACACTTTCCCACATTTACAACATTCCCAGATTTGATTTCAGAGTATACATTTTCTTCCGAGAAGGGATTTTGTTTAACATTTTCGGTTTTCTATTCATATTTTTAATAGTTTTAATTAAATCAACACATTTCTGAAATATTTTATTTTTTCTATTTCTATATACTTAAATCCATTTCGAAACTTTAAAAATATTTACACTTTAATAATCTTGAAATTACTTAATTTATGAGCAAGTCAACAATCTCCTGTTGTAAAAGATTATGTTTAACTATTTGATCCATTGAAAATATTCATAAAACCATTTGATGCAAAGTTAATAAATAAATTGAAACAACAACACATATTTCTAATAGTTTATTAACATATTAATTCACCATTCTAATCATAACCTCAATTCCTCCCTTTCCCAAATTCTTTCAAAAATTTATGTTAGTTAAGCCTCTAATATCATTTTGTTTTCAAATTTTTTCAAGCACCCAAATAGTTTTTTAAAATTTAAATCTACATTTGCAGACTTAAAGATTGTTTATGTTGGATGTATTAACAATTTTTGTTCTGGCGGTAGGACTTTCTATGGATACTTTTGCCGTTTCCATGACTGCAGCCCTTACAGACAGATTTAAAATCAAATTTATTTATTATCGTTTTGCTTTCACGATGGGCTTTATACAGTCGTTGGGAATCTTGGTCGGATATTTTCTCGGAATAGGTCTAGAGAAAATAATTTCTGAATTTGACCATTGGATTGCCTTTGCTCTTTTAGTAATAATAGGAGGAAAAATGCTAATTGAAGGTATTAAAAATAAAGGTTGTGCAAAAAGAAGCACAATTAATATGAACAATTTCTATATTGTAACCGGTCTGGGAATAGCCACAAGCATTGATGCAGGAATAGTAGGCATAGGAATTTCTCTTGCAGGATATAATATAATACTTACGACAACATTAATTTTTATTGTAACTTTTTTGTTCTCTTGTTTTGGTTTATTCGGAGGAAAATTTATTTGTAAGTATTTTAAAAATTTTCCCGCAGAAATTATTGGAGGAATTGTACTGATAATCCTTGGAATAAAAGTATTGATAGAACACGGTGTTTTAATTAAATAGTAACTTAATAAATTTTAGTTAATCCGTTAATTGACTGGTTATATAGTTTGATTGTTGATTAATTGTCGGGAACGATTTTTGAGAAAAGAAGAAATAATTTATAAGAATGCTTTATAAATTATTCAAGTTAATTTGCAAAACGCTCAATTAGTAATTTTCAAATTCTGAAATTTTTCTTTATAATCCCTTAAATCAGAATTTCACAAATTTGACTTTATAAGATTTTTATAACTCAATAAGAGATTTTCAAATTTTTAATGTTTTTTTGTAAAAAAAAAACATTATGCGTACCAAATTGTTTTTCATTTGTATCTCGATTCTTGTCACTTCAATCTTTAATCCGCTTTTTCCGCACAAAAGAGCTCTATACAATGTAATAATTGATACCGACGGTGGATTGGATGATTTCCGTGCTGTAACTTTGTTTTTGGCAAGCAGAGATTTCAATATTAATGCTATTACAAGCGTTGATGGAGTTCTCGAACCTTTTCAAACCTCATATTATTTTGAATTTCTACTTAAAGAATATCATCACGAGGGAATTCCTATTGGCAAAGGTCAAAACTTTAAAGCATCGAAAAAATATAGAGATCATGCTTTACCTATCTGGGAAAAGGTTTTCGGAAAAGATGAAGACAAAAAGTTTTTCGATGCGGTTGAACTTATGAATTTTACCCTTTCAAACTCTAAGCGACCAAATATAATAATTGCTCTGGGTCCACTTTCAAATATCGAAGAATTAATAAAAAAATATCCCCAATCAGCACAAAAGATTGAAATGATACTCTGGTATGCCAACTATGAAGACAACAAAGTTTCGGGATATAACTACGAAGAAAATCGTAAGGCTTTTGAATTTTTGTTGAATAATCATGCTCCTATTAAAATGATTCACAGTTCGAATTATCAGTATGATGAAAATTTTCTGGAAATATGTTCAGAGATTTCCTCGCCTTACGCAAATATGTTTGTAAAGTTTTTCGGAGACTCAAAATATACCTTGAACTATTGGGACGAGTTAACAGCTTTATATTTATTATATCCTTCAGTTTTTGACGAGAAAATATCGCCTAATCATCTGAGAGATGTAAAACCAAAGCCCGGAAACTTTCTTGATGTCCTTGTTACCACCATTCTAAACTCCGACAAGCCCGACCAGGGAGTTGTTTTCAATGAAATTCCAACATCCGGCCCGATGATTGCTAATGATATAAATGTTTTTGCGGAACAAATTCTTAAGGCTCATGGTTATGCAGAATTTAAAATTGTTGCTCTCACCTCCGAAATTCACTCTCACATGGGAATTTACTCGATTCTGGGAGCAAAAACAGGACTCAGAATTATGGAATACCTTCACATTGGACTCGATGAAATAGAAATAATTTCTTTAGCAGGATTCAGACCTCCGGTGAGCTGTTTTAATGACGGATTACAGGTTGGTACTGGCTCTACTTTAGGTTATGGAACAATTTTCATTGACACTGTTGAAGAATATTTTCCCTCGGCTATTGTAAAATACAAAGGGCGTACTATTAAATTCTCAATAAAACAAGAAATTGCTCAAAACATAAGAAAAGATGTGGGAGAACTTATTTCTAAATATGGATTGGAATCTGAACTGTATTGGAAAAATCTCCGACAAATTTCTATCGAAAAATACTGGCTGGGCGTAAATCGTTATGAAATGCTTGATATCGAAGACCTTACAAATTGGAATATCTCTAAAAGATAATTATTTTATTACTGTAAGTTTTTTAGTTACAACAGAATTGCCGAAATATACTTTTACAAAATAAATTCCCTGCTCTAAATCTGATATATTAATTGTATTGAATTCTGATGTTTCGCGTTTGGCAATTTGTCCATTCCCGTTGTATATTTCAACTGTATTTGCATCCTCATCAGAAAATTTTAAATTCAAAATTTCGTTAGCCGGATTAGGATATATAAGCAACTTATTCCTGTTGGTTACAAACAAATCAGTATTTTGAGCAACTGTAAAATCAGCCAAAATAGCATTTCGCGGATTTGGAATTACATCAACAACATTTTTACTTAACGGAATAACATAATTCATTAAATTATTGTCAACCGGTTTACGTATTACTTCAAAGCTATTATCCTCATAAACAATTTTGAAATCAATTGGAATGGTGAATAGTGGCGTTACCTCAGCCGTTGTTGATTGGCTCATGTTGATAAAAAGAGAATTTCCGCCCTGCCCCCAGTTAACTTGATAAAGAGGATAGCCTTCGCCATAATACCATTGAGTAAAAAAGTCGTTAAAATCAATGCCCGTATAATTTTGAAGTACATTTTTTAGATCTTCGCCTGTAGCATTACTGTTGGCGTAAATCTGTAAAAATTCTCTCAAAGCACCGAAAAAAACATCATCATCGTTTATAATGTATCGAATCATGTGAACCAGACAAGCCCCTTTTCTATAGGTAAGACGATAATCAAATATTCTGCCTACATCATTTAAACTCGAAAACGGTACATATACTGACCCCTGAGGTCTTTGTTTTGCAAGGTTTTGACATTCTTCAAGCCAACCATCTTCGTATCCTTCAGGTTGAATAAACTCCTCGCCAAGGTATTCACCATAACTTGCAAAGCCTTCGTTTATCCATATATCCTGCCAATTGGCACATGTAACAAAATCACCAAACCACGAATGAGACAATTCATGAATAACTAACCGAAAATCAAAATTTCCAAGTGTTGTCATGGTTTGATGTTCCATTCCACCATTCAGCGGAACGATACAATGACCGTACTTTTCAGCAGCGTGAGGATATAAACCCCATTTTTCGCTTAACATAATCAACATTTCAGATGTACGGTTAATATTCCATTGATTACTACTTAAGTATTGACTATTATCTGGTATATAATTCTGAACAAAAATATTCGTATCATAAGATGGGACATATACATTAAAAGAATAATCCTGATACTTGCCTACGGCAACAGAAATTAGATAATATGCAATCGGATACGAAGACTCCCATTCCATTCGTTTCAATCCTCCTCCAATATTATATTCTGCTTTTAGCAACCCGTTTGACCCAACTTTTAAATTTTGAGGCAAAGTAACATAAACATACGAAGAATCAGCTTTATCAGAAACAACCTGTTTACAAGGAAACCAATATTTGGCACTATATGGTTCTGTAAGAGAGTAAACAAATTCGTAAATGCCAACACTATACCAGTTCATTCGATAAAATAATCCGTCAGATGGAGTTCCATGATAGAATATTTGTGCAACAACATTATAATCATCGTTAAAATTATCTTGATGAGTATAATCAATCACTATTAAATCATTGGCATGATTAAAGCTAACTATATTATTATTGATTTTTACTGAATCAACTGTCATATCGTTTTTAAAATCAAATACCAGTTGATTGGAATATTCGGGTAGCAAATTCAAATAAATTTTTGTATTTCCGCTAATGTTTAAAGAATTATTTGTCAGATTGATATCGAGCCAATAAAACCCAACATCATAATGAAAAAGACGTGGATCGTTTTCATGAGCTCCAACTCTGTTTTTATTGTCTCTTAGGTCTTTATTGTCCTGACCAAAAATAAAAGCTGCAGATAAAATGAGCAAACAAAATATTAAATTTTTCATCAAATAAATATTATTCTATTAATCCTTTTGCATCCATCCATTTAATGGCATCACGTTTAGTTGTTGGATCTAAGGTATTATCAATAATAAACCTTAGCACCCATTTGTGATCTATCTTTGAATAATCCCTCAATGCCCATGCTATTGCTTCCTGGATTATCTCATCGTCAGTACCGGCATTATCAAGAATATACTTTGAGAATAACTCCATGTTTATTTTTTCTTTGTAAGGCAGCTGGAAAATTATTATTGCACGCTTCAGCCAGATGCTCTTGCTACTGTTCCATGATTCTGTAATGGGCTTCATCAAATTAGGATACCTTTCGAAAAATTCTGATACTATTTGCAAAGCAATATAATCTACAGTATCAGTATATGGCTTATTCAATATCAAACCTTCGATAAAAACAATATCTGTAGGACTCCACCTTTTTCTATGTTTCAAAAAAAGTTCAAGCCCAAAATAATGAAATTCTCTCTCGGTTAAATTAAAAAGTTCTCTTATTATCGGCTTTGAATCATCATAGCTCGGAATTGGAAAAGTATTAAAAAATATTTTAAACAATTCCTTTCTCTTTACAGTTGTTATACCAAGAAAAGAATACTTATCCTTCAATAATCTCTTCATTCGTTTGGCTTCTTCCTCATCTGAATATTTCAAAAAAAACGATTGTACTTTCTTTACATAATCTGACACTAACATAATCTCTCTATTTTTGTTTCTACAAAATTAAAATTCAACATCTATTAAACAAACTTTCAATGCAAATATTTTGTTAAAATCTATTTATTTATAATACAGCTTGAGTTTTTTCAACATTATTACATTTTTGCTCTACCAAAATATTGAGAATATAATCTGTTACAACAAGTAAAATTACTAAAACTATTCTTAAAAAAAAGTCAGATAATTTATAATTTAACAATTTTAAATTTCTTATAATCTATAAAGATATAATAAATTCCCGGCACTAATTCAGATAAATCTATTCTGCATTTTTCATTTTGAGATGCACCGCTTATGATTATTCTTCCGTGAATATCAATTATCCTGTAATTGAATAAATCCTCTGTTGCATCAATATTTACAAAATCTTTTGCCGGATTTGGATAAATGTTCAAATTATTATTAACAAACGAATGCAAGGCGGTATTTAATAAAACGTTAATATATACAACCGCTTCAGCATTGTGATAATTTGTTTCATCTTGTGGATAAAAGTATGCTTTCAATTCCTGATTATCACCTATAGGCAGTATGGTTCCAAAATCCGGATCGTAAACAAAACTTCCCGGAATATTAGCCGTTGCATTTAATTGTAACTCCGACAATGCCGTTCCATAATATATATCTTGCGGATTCTCCCATAAAATTTGAGGATCTGCTTTGCGTATTTCAAAATTTGCCGGATGATAATTTATTTCATAGTTTTCATTCAACTGCAAAGTCCCCTGTAAAATCTGATAAAATCCGGCATTTTCGCCCGGTTCTCGAGAAAGTTCTCCTTCAAAACTGTCATCAAACGAAAGCACCGGACTAAAACTGTATTCAAAATATTCAGGATCGTCTTCTCCATAGATTTTATATTGATTTTCCGAACAATAAACATTTATTTCCTTTTTAAAGATTTCAAAATCCGCAGGAGTGTATGAGATTATATAATTTGAATTTAAGACCAAATTTCCCTGTTGGATTTGGTATGTTCCAACATTTTCCCCCGGTACACGTTGGAGTTTACCCGAAAAACTATCCCAGCTTGCAATTTGTGGTGTTACAGAAAAAGCAAATTCATCAGGATCGGACTCTCCATATATTTTACTCTGACCCGATAAAGCTGTAATACTTGTTTGTCGGTGTAAAATTTCAAAACTACCCGTAATCAAATAGATATTATAATTTGAATTTATCGCGAGTGTTCCGATTGTAATTGAGTAAGTGCCAACATTCTCCCCGCTTTCTCGTTGCAAACTTCCGGTAATATTATCCGAAGCCAGTATTTCTCCTGTATAAATGTAAGTGAGTACAGGATCGGGATCACCGTAAATCTTCTGCAATCCACTGTTTGGAATAACTGTTATCTGACGATGATAAACAGTAAAGTTCTCTGGTTGCAGGATCAATAAATAATTAGAATTTACAGTTAAAGTACCAAGATTTATTGGATAAACTCCAACATCTTCTCCCCATGTTCTGGCAAGATTCCCCGAAAAACTGTCTCCTCCAACTAATCCGCCGGTAAAAGTATAAGTTAACACAGGATCTGTTTCACCATAAACTTTTCCTTGATTCGGATCGGGAATTACAAGTAAATTTCTTTTAGTGATAGTAAAGTTTTGAGGATTAAAAACAATCTGATAATTTGAGTTTAATGCCAGAGTTCCCTGGTTTATAGGATAACTTCCTATACTTTCTCCCGCAGTTCTGGATAATTGACCCGCAAAGCTATCCCATGGTGCTATTGGTATATTTGTCGTGAATTCGAATACCGGATCAGGATCTCCATATTGTTTTGATTGACCCGGAGTTACATTAATGGCAATGTATCTTTTTTTAATTTCAAAGTTATTTGAATTTAAACTCAAGTTATAATTCGGACCGGCAGTAAGAGTCCCCATATTAATTTGATAAAATCCTACATTTTCGCCCGGTTCTCTTCCCAATTGACCCACAAAACTATCGCCCGGCTCAAGTGCTCCCATAAGCCAATACATAAAAACGGGATCTTCGTCTCCATAAGTTTTATTTTGCCCGGGATATACAACAACAGTTAATGATTTAGGATTAATCGTAAACAATGCGGAATTGAATGTGATTTCATAATTAGGTCCTAAAGTTAATGTTCCTATTGTGATTGGATAGGTTCCAACATTTTCGCCCGGTTCTCTGCTCAAAGATCCGGTAAAACCATCTCCCATATATATAGACCCTGTAAATGTATATCCAAATGTTGGATCCGGCATGCCATAGGTTTTCTGTATCCCAGAATTTGCTGTTACTGTAATTTGACGAGGTAATATTTCAAATAGTTGTGAATTAAAAACAATTTGATAATTCGGCCCAAGGCTTAGTGTCCCCTGTAAAATATTATAATACCCTGCATTTTCGCCCGGTTCTCGTGTCAGACTTCCGGTGAAATTATCAGACCCTATAAGCTGTCCCAAATATGTATATGTAAGCACAGGATCTGCATAACGGTATATTTTACTTTGATTAGGATTTACATTTACTGTTATTTGTCTTGGAAGAATTGTGAAAACTTTAGGTTGAAGTATAAGCTGATAATTGTTACCAGCCGTTAGAGTTCCAATGTTAATATTATAATTGCCTACATTTTCTCCTAATTCTCGTTGCAAAGCTCCTGAAAAACTATCTCCCAGTATAAGTCCGGGGGAATTTGTAAAAGACAATAAAGGATCACTCTCTCCATAGATTTTGCTGAGAGCAAGCGGAGTAATTGTTATTTCTTTTTTATTTACAGTTAGAGTTCTTGCAACTTGTGGAGCGGCATCATAAAATTCATTCCCGGGTTGATTCGCATAAATTTCACAGATGCCTGCAGAGTGAATAGTAATTATTGTACCATTAGGTCCGCTACAGGAGGCAATTGCAGGATTTGAACTGCTGAAAATTACCGGCAACCCAGAACTGACAATTGCCGACACCCCAAAAGGTTCATCTCCATAAGTTTTAACGGGAATTTCCTCAAAATTTGTTATTACCTGAGGAATCTTATTCCCTATTCCAATTAAGTTTATAATGTAATTTTTATTTTCCGGATCATTATTGAGAATGGAGATTTGAGCATTTTTCTCTCCTGGAGTAACAGGATTAAAAGAAATACTGAAAGAAGTATAATTTCCCGGTGATACAGGCGAGTTTACTCCGGTTTGATTCAAATAAAATTCTGCTGCATCCGGGCCGCTGATTGTAATTTTTGGATTTGATTTAAGGATTAAATTCGTTGCTCCGTTATTTTCGATGTGAAATTCGTAATTTTCCGAACTTTCACCAAATAATACACCTCCGAAATCAAAAGTTCCGCCATTGCTGATTACATTACTTTGATTCACAACAGCAATATCCGGAGAATTAAAATAGATATATGCCGACCCCGCTCTCGACATCTGATTTGCTCCATTTTCATCGTGGGCTTCCTGATAGGCTCCGCAAATTAAGTAGTTCCCATATATTCCAACAGAATAAGCAAAATAATCCTGTGCTTCTCTGTCTGAATTGATTATTTTTTGTTTGTATTCCCAATTTCCTGAATTTTCTTTAAAAACATATGCTGCTCCGGCATTATAATAATCAATTCCGGAATTATAATCATCATATTCTTGCAAATATGCCCCCACTACCATAACTCCATCAGAAATTGATACCGAAAAGCCGAATCTGTCGCCTGCTGCTCTATCCGGATTTGGAGCTATAATTTTTTGTTGCTGAGTCCAGGTCCCGAAGTTGTTTTTAAAAATATAAGCTGCTCCTGCCTCGAATTTAAAATCTCCACCTGTCAAATTATAACTGTGGGCATAAGCCCCTGCAATAATATAATCTCCACTTATTGCCACAGAGCATCCCAATAAATCATTTTCCTGCCTGTCCGAAGCTGTCAACTTTGCAACAAGATTCCAGGCATCACTGTTATTCTTATAAACAAACGCTGCTCCGGAATTATTTACAAAAACACTCCCCGATGCATCGTAATCATGAAAATATGAACCTACAACAATATATTCTCCATCAACGGCTACGGCATTGCCGAAATATTCATTCACACTTCGGTTGGTTGAAAAAACCTTTTTTACCTGTGTCCAATTTCCGGCATTATTCTTAAAAATATATGCTGCACCTGCATCTTGAATGATATCAATATCATCATCGTCAAAATCCTGATAAACCGCACCCACAGCAATATAATTACCATCAGTAGCTACCGAATAACCAAATTGGTCTTGTGCTTGCCTGTCGTTTGCAACAATTTTCTGCTGAAATGTCCAATTCCCTGAAATATTTTTAAAAACATAAACTGCTCCGGCATTTATCTTTGCATTAAGCTCATTTGAATCATAAGCATTTTTAGTTGACCCAACAACAATGTAGTCTCCTTTAATACTAACAGAATAACCGAAATTATCCTGAGAACGTCTGAAATTTGATACTAATTTTTGATAAAAAACCCATTCTCCGTCAATAAACTTATAGACGTAAGCTGCCCCTGCATTAAGCAAATAGTTTTGTCCGTTTTGGTCATAATCCTGAAATGGGACTCCTACAACAGCGAAATCTCCATCTATTGCTACACTCCATCCAAGATAGTCGTCAATATGACGGTCAAAAGCAACTGCTTTTTTTGTTTCTTTCCAAAATTGCGAAAATGCAACAGAACAAATTAATGCTAAGGCTAAAACTAATACAGATTTTTTCATGACTTAGAATTTTACTCTCCAAATTTATGTAAAGATAAAAAATGTTTTGTTATGAGATAAAATTATTTTATCAAATCATATAGTCTGTAAGAATCCAGAATTTCAATTTCTTTTGCTCTGGCATTAATTATACCCTCATTGTGCAACTCACGTACTGCTCTTGCCAGAGAAGGACGAGTTACGCCGAACAACTCCGCAAGTTTATCTTGAGTGATTGGCAATCTTACAATGTTTGTATTTTTATTTTTAATAAGATTTAAAATATAATAAGCAAATTTTGCCTTAATATCGTGAAAAGAAAGAAATTTTATCTTTTGTGAAAGGAATTGTGCCCGCGAAGACAACTCGTTCATGAAATTAATCATTAGTTTTTCGCTTTTGAACATCATCTTCACAAACTCATTTTTTGGAATTTTTATTATTTTGACATCCGTTGCAGCTATTATTGTAACAGGATATTTTGAATTCTTCCCGAACAAAAAGGCAGGAGCAAGCATTCGTACGCTTTCTATTTCTTCAATGGTAATTACTTTGCCGTTAAAATTCGTCATTTCGCCGCGAGCTGTACCTATAATTATTATCTTCAATGAATTTACCTCATCATCCTGATAAGCTAAAATTTCACCTTTCGAGTAAGATTTAAGGTTATAGAAAATTCCTTTAAAAACATCTTCAATTTCTTCAGCATCCCGAAAATTATTAAAGATATTACATTTTTGAAGTAATTCAAACATATTCATTTCAAATAAATTAAACGTAGTTTTTAGCAAAATAAAAAAAATTTTCTAAGACTATAAAGTTTTTATCAATGGATTATTGGAAGGATTTAGCAACCTGAAAAATTTTAAAGATTAACGCATAACGACAACATTAAACAATTTGGATGTAATGAATGAATGCTTAGTGCGTGAGTTCGGCTTCGCTAATCACGGTGGTTTGGTTACCGCTCAACCATCTTTATAATCGGACTTCAGGAAAATATTGTATTACAAATGTGATGTTTGCTTACACAGAACAAAGTCCACTAAATTATCGCAGATAATTTGTGAGGTGCACAAGGAGTTTCTGTCGCCTTCTGAATTTTTTCGTCAGAAATCTTAAAGCAGGGCAAGGTCTGAAGCAAAAAAAGGTAGAAGGAAAAAGAGGAAAGGGGAACGTCACAAGGTACAAGTAAATACCACTAAAGGAACAACTTTCTTTAAACCTAACAGAAAAACTACTCAAACTTTATCGAACATCTTAATTAATAACAACATGCAACACAATTAGATTACTTATCTTGTTAATACACCACACTAAAAATGCTAAATTTTTGGAGGTTAAAAAATATCTTTACATATTACGTATTGTTTTCGTAGCTACAGCTTGAATATCCCCAAAAAGTAAAACTATCTGTAAATCAACCATTTAAAAACAATCTTAAAAAATCTTGTTGTATTACGATACTTTTTTATAATTTTGTAACATACGATACATTTTGGGGATTAAGAAAGCCATAACTTTGCATCAAACAATAAAATTTAAAACTATGATACGCGAAATTGTAAAAATAAATGAATCAAAATGCACAGGCTGCGGATTATGTGTTCCCGGTTGCCACGAAGGAGCTCTTCAGATAATTGACGGCAAAGCAAGATTAATAAGCGAACTAATGTGCGATGGTCTCGGCGCCTGTATCGGACATTGTCCCGAAGGTGCTATAACCATAGAAAAAAGAGAGGCAGCTCCTTACGATGAAATTGCAGTAATTCAGGATATGATTGAAAAAGGTAAAAATACCGTTGTTGCTCATCTCGTTCACCTACGAGAACATAATCAGGATGAATATTTTGTTCAGGCTATTAACTGGCTGGAAAATAACAAAGAAAAACTCGGATTCGATTTAAACCAAGTAAAAGCGGAAGTTCACAAAAAATTTCATTCGCAAGCAAATGTTTCAACTGCATGCGGATGTCCCGGTTCTGCGACAAGAACAATAAATCAGACAAACTCATCCGATTTCGACGGCGATATACCATCGGCATTAACCCATTGGCCAATACAGATGCACCTGATAAATCCGGCGTCGGCACATTTCAAAAATTCGGATTTATTAATAGCCTCAGATTGCTCAGCATTCAGCATGGGAGGATTTCACTCAAATCTATTAAAAGGTAAAACTCTTGTGGTACTTTGTCCTAAACTCGATAAAAATCAAGATGTTTATGTGAATAAGCTTGTAAGTCTGATTCGAGATGCACGAGTAAATACAATTTCCTGCGTAATGATGGAAGTTCCATGTTGCGGAGGAATAATTTCATTGGTAAGAGAAGCTATACAAATTGCCGGCAGAAAAGTACCGGTTAAAGCAATTATTCTGTCAATTGACGGAAAAATATTAGAAGAAGAATGGATTTAATAAACAATAATAAATAATAACTAATATGGAGGATCAAACTATGTCAATGTTTTGTTTTCAATGTCAGGAAGCAGCTAAAGGTACAGGCTGCACAATTAAAGGAGTTTGCGGTAAAACCGAAGAAGTTGCTCAAATGCAAGATTTACTAATTTATGTAACTAAAGGAATTTCTATCTTTTCGCAATTTGCCCGCGAAAAAGGAATTGTTTCCGAAAAAATTAATCACTTCGTAATGGATGCTTTGTTTACTACCATCACGAACGCAAACTTCGATTACGATGCAATTGTGAAAAAAGTAAAAGAAGCTTTAAAACTTCGAGAAGAAATTAAAAATGAGTTTTTGAAAGCCGGAGGAATTTTGCCCGAAAAACTTCACAGCTCGGCTACATGGACTCCGCAAAATGATGAAGAAATTGAAAGAAAATCGAAACTTGTTGGAGTTTTAAGTATCGAGAATGAAGATATTCGTTCTTTAAAAGAACTTTTAACTTATGGAGTAAAAGGTATGGCTGCTTATGCAGAACATGCTTATAATCTGGGATATAAAAACGAAGAAATTTATTCTTTCATGCAAAAAGCTCTTGTGGCAACCACAGAAGAAAAAATAGCCGATGAACTTGTAGCTCTTGTTCTGGAATGTGGAAAATTCGGAGTTGATGTAATGGCTCTGCTCGATAAAGCCAACACCGATACTTACGGACATCCCGAAATCACTGAAGTTAACATCGGAGTAAGGAACAATCCGGCAATTCTTATCAGCGGACACGACCTTAAAGATTTAGAAGAATTACTCGAACAAACTCAAGGTACAGGCGTTGATGTTTATACTCACAGTGAAATGTTACCCGGACATTACTATCCGAAATTCAAAAAATACGAACATTTCGTTGGCAACTACGGCAATGCATGGTGGAAACAAAAAGAAGAATTCGAATCTTTCAACGGACCAATTCTTTTTACAACAAATTGTATTGTTCCGCCACTTGAAAACGCAAGTTACAAAGACCGTATCTACACAACCGGTTCTGCAGGATTAACAGGTGCAAAACACATTCCCGACAGAAAACCCGGCAAACAAAAAGATTTCAGCGTCATAATTGAACATGCTAAAAAATGTGCTCCACCTAAAGAAATTGAAAACGGTAAAATAATCGGTGGTTTTGCTCACAACCAGGTAATTGCACTTGCCGATAAAGTGGTCGAAGCAGTAAAATCCGGAGCTATTCGAAAATTCTTTGTTATGGCCGGTTGTGACGGCAGAATGAAATCACGCGAATACTACACAGAATTTGCTGCAAAACTTCCAAAAGACACCGTAATTCTAACTGCAGGCTGTGCAAAATATCGTTACAATAAACTCGAACTTGGCGATATCGGAGGTATTCCACGCGTTCTCGATGCCGGACAGTGCAACGACTCATACTCGCTCGCAGTCATCGCTCTTACTCTTAAAGACGTTTTCAAACTCAACGATATCAACGAATTGCCAATAGCATATAACATTGCATGGTATGAACAAAAAGCCGTTATTGTGCTGCTGGCTCTCCTATATCTCGGGGTAAAGAACATCCACCTCGGACCAACATTACCGGCATTCTTATCGCCAAATGTTGCTAAAGTCTTAGTAGAAAACTTCGGAATCTCCGGAATTAACTCCGTTGACGAAGACATTAAACTTTTCATTAATTAATTTGTTTTAACAGGAGGTAGTTAGTTATAATTATCTCCTGTTTTTTTAACCTTTAAAAATTAATAAACTATGGAAAACAAGGAAAAAATGATTTGTATGTGCAATGAAATTTCTGAAAAAGAAATTATTGAAGCCATCACAGAAAAAAATTGCAACACAGTAGAAAAAGTTGGGGAAGAAACCGGAGCAGGAACAATTTGCGGAGGATGTATCCCACTTATAGAAAAGTTAATTGAAAAACATAAAAAAGAATAAAATGGACACAAACAAAATAATCAGCGGCTCAAAATACATTGCCTCACAATCAATAGATTATCAGGATGGTGCAATTGTCAGTAAAATTGTAACAAAAAAAGAAACCGGAAATATAACGATTTTTGCATTCGACAAAGGTCAATCATTAAGCGAACATACCGCTCCGTTTGATGCAATGGTTTTTGTTATTGACGGCAAAGCTGAAATAGTTATCGGAGGAGAATCGCATTTTTTAAACACCGGAGAATTTATAATTATGCCGGCAAATATACCGCATGCAGTAAACGCGACGGAAAGATTTAAAATGATTCTTACAATGATAAAATCTGCTTAATTATGGAAATAAGAAATTTTGCCATAGCCCCGCTTAAAGAAAATCCTTTTAATGCAGATGTCAGGATTCTTTTTAGCAGAGAAGATATTGAGTTTTTAACTCTTAAATTAAAACCTCAACAAAATTTGGCAGCGGTAAAAATAAATTGTGATGCTTTTTTTTATGTTGTAAACGGTAATCCCGAAGTAATTATTAACGAAGAAAAATACACTGCACAAATAAATGATTTTATATTCTGCCCTGCCGGAAGTAATCATTGTATAAACAATCCAAACGATGATCAGTCCTTTATAATTGTTATTAAACTTATGTAAAAGTTAGTTAGTTTAGTTAGTTAGTTGGTTGGTTTAGTTAGTTGGTTGGTTAGTCAGTTAAGTAGTTGGTAAGTTACATAGTTAGTTAGGTAGTTTGATATTTTCATAATTTGGTAAAATATGTTTAGATAAGATGAAACAATTTATAAGGTCGAAGGGAAAAGTAATTTACTATAAACCCAAACAATCTACTCCATGCCAAACAGTAAAAGAACAAACCCAAAAACTAATAAATTATTTATATTTCAGAACTAAGCCACATAAATTATCGCAGATTATTTGTAGGATGCTAAAGGAGTGATTGTCGTAATTACATGTTAACCGGAAAATTATTGTTTTATCCCTTAAATCCGGACATCATGTGAGAACCGTCGCAGAAAGGCTTATTTTTTGAATGCCCGCATCTGCATATATATTTTTCTTCATTAACTTTTAATATTTTTCCTGTACTGTCTTTAACGTTTATTTCAGCAGGAATATGTAATGGACCGTTCTCAAAAATTGTAATTTCCGGCTTTACGTTTTGATTTTCTTTCATAGTTAAATATTCTTTTTGTTTTTGTTCATCGTTATAATACCACGTTAAAGCATCCGTAGGACAGGCATCTACAGTGGCAATTATCTTTTCTGTTGGCTCAGCATCAATTTTTACCCATGGACGCTCACGGGGTTTAAATACTTTAGGTAACTGCTTAAAACAAGTAGTTGCATGAATGCACAAATGCGGTTGCCAAACTACTGTTATCTCCCCGTTGGAGTACTTTCTAATAACCTTTTTTTCTTCCGACATATTGTTTTTTTTATATAACACTAAAATACAAAATTTGTTTAATCCTTACAAAATTTGTTGCCACTTTTTTTCATAATTATCCATTTAGTTAAAAATTTGTTAAGCCTGAGAAATATCTAAAATTTTATATCGTTATTTGTATAAGAATAATACAACATTTGTACAATGAAAGCAATAAAATTTTTAATCCCATTAATTATTTCATTTCTATTTTCAAGCATTATAAATGCTCAAAACGACAGTACAATAAATTTGTATCTAAAATGTGACCTCTGCGAAAAAGAATATATTATAAAAGAGCTCAATTTTATTAATCATGTCAGAGATATAAATTATGCTAATGTTATAATAATGGGCATAAGCGAATCCACCGGAAACGGAGGTACAAAAACCAGACTGATATTTGAAGGAAGAAATAATTTTCAAGGAATGAATGATACCATAGTATTCAACATAAATTACGATGCTACGAGTAATGAAATTCGAAATCTTTATATCAAAAGCATTAAATTCGGATTATTGCCTTACATAATTAAAACTCCTCTGAAAGAAAATTTAGAAATAGAATTTTCTAAATCAAATTTCAATGAACAAAATAAACCTGTTGATCCATGGAATAACTGGGTATTTTCAGTTAGTTTGCAAAACTATTCAAATGGCGAAGAAAGCCGAAAATCTTTTAACCTATATTCAAGGATTAATGCTGATCACGTTACTGAAAAATCTAAAATCAATATTGGTTTTAATAACAATTTTTCCAGAAGCACTTATACCTATAACGATTATACTTACGATTATCTGAATATATCCTACAGTTCGTATCTTTATTATATAAAATCACTCGGAGAACACTGGTCGGCAGGAATATTTACCTCAGCCGGAAATTCTACTTTCAGCAATTATGATTTTTACGGAAACATTTATCCAGCAATAGAGTATAACATTTTTCCTTATGACAAATCCTTTGAAAAACAATTCCGAATTTCATACAGAATAGGCCCTGCGTATTTTGACTATACGGATACCACCATTTTTCTTAAAACAAAAGAATTAGTTGCCCAGCAAAAATTGAACTTAGATCTTGGTATAGTAAAAAATTGGGGCAGCATTGATTTGTCAGTTTATGGTAGCCAATATTTACATGATTTAGAGCTATTCAGTATAGGGACTTACTTTTACGGAAGCGTTAGAATTATTAAAGGTTTTTCCGTGTTTTTCCACGGAGGATATTCAATGATTAGAAACCAGATAAACATTTCAAAAGCAGACATTTCTCAGGAAGAATTATTGCTACAACAACGCCAAATGAAAACCAATTATTCGTACTGGACAAACCTTGGGTTATCATACACTTTTGGTTCCAAATTCAATAATGTAGTAAATCCACGGTTTGAATAAAAAAATTTTAAACATCTATTTTTCATAAATCAGTTAATTTTTTCCCAGAAGTAATAATTTCAACAGCTTTGTGAATTACAAGGTCATTTTCCTGATATATCTGGTAAAAAGCAGAATCACCCAAGACTTGTCGAGCGATAAAGGCATATACGGTTCGTTCTATTTCCTTGCCGCTTTTTGCCAAATCTACAGAATTGATTTTTACTCCGTTTTTAGAAACAAAATTCCAGAATTTAGATTTTACATTGTCATTGTTTAAATGAACTATCAACAATGGAACACTTTCAATTTTTTCAAGATTTTTTCTGTTATTATCAACATATTCAACTGCAAACAAATACTCGAGATTATTTTTGCTGATTTCGGAATACAATTTTGTAAATCCGCTTGTATCCATAGGAACAAAAATATCGGGCATAATTCCGCCTCCTCCATAAACCGGTCTTCCCGAAGCTGTGTAGTATAAAAGAGAATCATTTAAGACGATAGAGTCTTTTTGGGTGAATTCCCCGTGAAGAAATCTTTTATAAACTTCGGAATAGTAATCATCCTGTCCTTTGTCGTAAGGTTTTTGAATACAACGCCCCGAAGGAGTATAATATCGTGCAGTAGTCAATCGTACAATTGATCCGTCGTCAAAAGTTGAAGATTCCTGTACCAGCCCCTTACCAAAGGATCTTCTGCCGATAATAAAGCCTCTGTCGTGGTCTTGTATAGCTCCCGCAACAATTTCCGATGCAGATGCGGAAAAATCGTCTATTAAAACAATAACATTCAAATCTACACAAGCATTACGTTTTGCAGTTGACATTATGTTTTGACGACCACGAACTCGTCCCTGAGTATAAACCAGCAGTTTGCCGGCTTCGAAAAATTCATCTATAATATCTGTAGCTGCATTAAGGTACCCCCCGGAATTATTTCTTAAATCAACAATCAACCAGCTAATCCCTTTTTTTCGCAACGCAAAAACTGCTTCTATAAATTGAGAATGAGTGTTTCGTGCAAATGAAGAAATTTTCACGTATCCTGTTTTGCTATTTATTAAATAATAGGCATCAACACTTGTTAGAGGAATTTCGCCTCTTTTAATTTTAACGGTGATTAAATCCTTGACACCTTTTCTTTTTATTTTTAAATTAACATAAGTTCCAATCTCTCCCCTTAACTTTTTCATTACCTCATCGTTAGTAATCTTCACAGAGGCAATCAAAGTATCGTTAACGTAAATGATTCTGTCTCCGGGTTTTAATCCTACATTTTCGCTTGGTCCGTCTTTTATTACATTAACCACCAATACAGTATCTCTGAAAATATTAAATTGAATGCCGATACCTCCAAAATTACCTTGTAATTCTTCTTCTACTTTTTTGGCTTCTTCAGGACCAAAGTACATACTGTGCGGATCGAGATTTTCCAGAAATTGAGGAATAACTTTTTCGACCAAATCTGATCTGGAAACGCTGTCAACATACTCAGAAACCACATAATCAATAATTACACTCAATTTGTCTTTGGAAGGTTTTACAAAAATTTGCTGTTTAGCTGCATTTTTCTGAAAAATCTCTGCCAGAAATATTCCTGCAATCAGAGATAAAGAAATTATTAGAGGTAATAATATGCTAAATCGTGAATTATTATTCTTCATTTTCATCCAATTTAAAATGAACTATTTCAACACCAGCTCTTTTTAGTAATTCGAGTCCGTCCTTTTTTGAATACTCGTTAATATAAACAACACGTCTAATTCCGGATTGGATAATTAATTTTGCACACTCAATGCAAGGCGAAGTGGTAACATAAAGCGTAGCACCGCAGCTGTTATTTCCGGATTTTGCCACTTTAGTAATTGCATTTGCTTCGGCGTGCAAAACATAAGGTTTAGTTACATAGTTTTCATCCTCACACTCATTTTCAAATCCGGCGGGCGTTCCATTAAATCCATCGGAAATAATCATTTTATCCTTAACAATAAGAGCCCCTACCTGCTTACGTTTACAATATGAATTTTTAGCCCAGATCTGAGCCATCTCGAGATAATGTTTATCAAATTGTTTTTGCTTGAGAGGATTAATTCTGTCGTTCATAAACAATTTTAATTTTTTACAAAAGAAATCATTTTTTATCAGAAAATCTAAAAAAAAAGAGATTCCTGAGAATCTCTCCGTACCCGGGGCCGGGGTCGAACCGGCACTCCGGTGAAGGAACTGGTGTTTGAGACCAGCGCGTCTACCAATTCCGCCACCCGGGCAATTTTATTCCGCAAATATATGCTATTTTTATTATTTATACAAAAAAATTTTAATCCGCCTTTTTTTTATTTGCTAACTGTCCGCAAGCTGCATCTATATCCGTTCCTTTTGACCTGCGTAAAGTTACAACAAGATTTTTAGACTCTAAATATCCAACAAATGCTTTTAAATCAAGATCATAGGATTGTTGATATTTTGATTTTTCGTGACTGTTGTAGATAATCAGGTTTATTTTGCAAGGCGACACCTTTGTAAACTCTGTCAATTTTTTAGCATCTTCAAGCGAATCATTAACTCCTTTTAAAAGCAAATATTCATAAGTAATTCGCTCTCCGGTTTTTTTGTAAAAATAAGATATTGCTTCACGAAGTTGTTGAAGATTATACTTCTTGTTTATGGGCATTAAGAAATCGCGTTTTTGATTATCAGCAGAATGTAAGGATATTGACAAATTTAATCTGAGATTTTCGTCAGCAAGCATCTTAATACCAGGAATTATACCTGCAGTAGAAATTGTAATACGTTGGGACGACATAGCAAGCCCTTCGCCGGAACAAACAATTTTAATAGCATCAATGGTGTTTTCATAATTCAAAAAAGGCTCACCCATGCCCATCACAACAATATTGCTGAGTTTTCGTCCAAATTCCGCAAGGCTTGCCTCATTCAACAAAAAAACCTGATCATAAATTTCTCCGCGGGTTAAATTTCTCCTGAATCCGAGTTTGCCTGTAGCACAAAAATCACAATTCAAAGGGCAACCTGCCTGAGTGCTAATACATGCTGTTGTTCGGGATTTGCCCGGAATCAAAACTCCTTCGAAAAATTCATCATCCACCGATTTGAATAAAACTTTTACAGTTTTATCCGCTTTTGACTTTTGAGAATTTAACATTGTAATCTTGTCCAGAAAGAAATTTTGTTCTAATTCTTCTTTTAAAGTAGCGGGAAGATTGTTCATTTCATTAAAATCGCTAATTCCCTTTTTCCAGATCCATTCTTTAATTTGTTTAAGTCTAAAAGCAGGTTGAGATATTTCTTTTAGAAAACCGCTAATTTCTTGGTCGGAAAGATTTCGGAAATTTTTCTTTTCAAAATCCATTAAAAACGAGTTCTTTGTTTACTTGTTAATTTTGCCTATCTTTTGTTCTACTGAATTGATTTTTGAATCCATCCTGCCGAGAGGTTTATCGTGTCTAATGTCAAATGTTGCAGTGCAATAAATTCTATTAGAATGTTCTTTTAAGATTTCGTGAGCTTTTGAAATAAAACTCAGAGCCTCTTCAACCGTTTCGGTTTCAATGATTGTTCCCATTGCCGTTAGTTTATAATTTACTCCGGCCTCATCAATCATTTTAATTACTTTGCTGACGTATTCACTTACGCTTGATCCCTTATCAGTAGGGAAAATGGCAAAATTCATCAATACCGACATAATACTATTTATTTAAGGCATTCATTATTTCTCTGAAAATTGTTCTCTCTACGGTTTTTGTGAGTTCTACATAAGCCTTGTTGTCGGCGGCGACAAAATCAGCGGCATAGTGATCTGCAGAACCTGTTTTTCGATATATAAGATTTTCTTTTGAATCTTTTAATTCAAAAGAGTATGAAATTGTAACCTGTTTATCTCCGTAGTAAGAACCGTTTTCAACGGTATTGGTAAAGATATTAAAGATAAAGTCAGCAGGCATTTTGACATTCACAAGAAATTCAGTACTGAAAAGACTTTCAAAAGCACTTCGTATCGTAAAGGTTTCGCGAATTTTTCCAAAAGATTGTTCTTCGCTTACAACATAAATCACCGGCTTTTGAACAAAAACTTTTATATTCTTTTCTATCGAAGGAATTCCGCGTATTATACTTCGTATCATCGGATCCTTTGCTACCCTGCTGAAATTATTTATATCAACAGCAATACTTAGATTCTCCTGACCGGGAACAGACTTAATTTTTCTTATTGCACATGAAATTTTTCCTTCGCTGTTTGATACTTCCGAATTTCGTAATAATCCCGAACCACTGAAATTTATACGCACAGGAATCCCCGAAACAGGATTTCCAGCACCGTCAACAATTATAAATGTAAAATCCTTTGGGTCAACCTCCATTGCTTTTTTTACATATATTTCTTCTTTACCTTGGATTTTTAAAGAATTTATGAATTCCACCATAGAGTTAAAAAGGACAATGGCAATATCTTTAGCTTCGCCGTCAATATCGGTTATATTAGATTCTCCGAGATAAGGTTTTAAAACTGTCAAAGCTTCAACATAAAACTGAAAAGCATTATAGTGCAACTGACGACTTAAAAACTCCTGAGCCTGATAATACTTGTTTTTTGCATCTAATATCACCTGATTTTTTCGTTCAGCAGTAATTTGAGCATATCTTTCCTTTGAGAGTCTGTAATAAACCCAATAAAAATTTTCATCTTCCCAGGTGTCCACAAGTTCATATCCCTCTAATTGTTGGGATGTTGAAGCAATAATTTCCTGACTGAAATTTTGAGAAAGATTATAATTTGTTTCTATAATTGAAAGAACTGAGGTGCTGGCAATATTAATCGAAATACTTGATGCCAGGTCTCCGAGAGCTTTTTGCTGAGCATTGGCAATATAATCCGAAGGCAAAAATCCTTTTTTGGGAGCAGAGCTAACTCCGGTGTAATAAAATGCACTTTGAGGTTTTGTTTTTACCCATTCGGGCATAGGTTTTTTATCAAAAGTGGTTTTTTTAAGGTTTTGACACGACAAAACCAAAAATGATAAGAGAAAAATTATGCTCAAATTTACAAATCTCATAGTTTTAGTTTTTTACTACATAATCAATTACGGCTTCAGATATTTCAGTAGCGGTTTTATTTACTACTTCTTCGGACAAAGTTTCATAATCTTTGATTTGCGATTTTGCATTTAAAAGCTTTTGTAAAGCCTTAATGCTTTCGGGATTGTCGTTTATGTAGTCTTCGCTCGAAGAGTGAACTGTAGTTTTCCAATACCCTGGAACAAGGTTTTTAGAATCCCCTTGATAACGAGCATAATTAACCTCATCAACAGCGCTATAACTTTTTGATCCTGTTTTTAATATTACATTTGTTTTTCCATTTATCAATTTATATGAAAAACTTAACTCAACAGATCTATACATGTAAAATTCCTTGTATTTAACCTTTTCATATTGAATTTTCACTTCTTCCTCACCGGTTTCTCTGTTAGTAACTTTATACTGTTTTTTTAAATATCCTCTTTTTTCGGTTTCTTTTAAATCGCCTTTATTGTAAACGAATTTTGAAATTTCAACATTCAGAATTACGTCAGGATGACGATTTTGTGTGTTTGTTGATACAGGCTGATTAGAAAAGCCTTTTCCGGTAGTAGTTTTATTGCCGGAATCAATCAATCTTATAAAAGGATTATTTGCTTCGAGAATGTTTTCAATAATTTTTGATTCCAGATTAGAAGCAATCTGTGCATCGGTTGAGACATTCTGAATTTTAGAAATTTGAATCACAATTGTTCCTTTTTCGAGGCATTCAGCTTTTAATTCGTGTGAGTTTTTATAGTTTGAGGCATTTCTGATAATTTCGTCAAAAACATAATATGCTTTGCGAAACTGTTGCTGATCCATTAACTTTAATCCGTTTCTATATTTAGGTTCGTTTACAGCAATAACAAGTTTATCTTTTGCATCTTTATAACTTGGTTGAAACTTAACAACTTCCCGGAAAGCTTTTTCGGCATCGGCAAATTTTTCATCATCAAGAAATTTTACGCCCTCATAATATTTATCTTCTACATAAACATTTTTCACTTCATCATAATACTCATCATAGAACGAAGGGAAATTCAACTCAACGCCGACAGATGCAATTTTGTTGTAATAGTCCTTGGCATCCTGATAATAATAAACAGCTTCTTTGTTTTTTTGATCATTATAAGCTTTGTTAAACTCGGACAATTTCTTACTCAAAGTCATTTGTCCGGTTCGTTTCAATCCTGCCATTGCTTCGATGTTAGTTCTTTTAATTAACAAAGCCTGATAAAACATATCGGCAGCATCTGAATATTGTCCCAGTGCTTCGTATTTTAATCCCTTTTTTGTGTATCTTTTGCTTGCACAGCTTCCGAATACAATAACCAAACTTAGTAATACAGCAAAAATTGTAATTGTTTTTTTCATAATTATCGGATTTTAATTGCCAAATTTAAAAATTATTTTAAAATTTTTGTATTTAGGTTCAATTTTCTTTTGTCATTATCATTCAAATTAAGAATAATCTCTCCATTTTTACGATTTATGGAAATTGATTTTATTTCATATAATTTTCCGTATAAATCACATTTTATTCCATTTATTACCATCAAGTCAACAATTTCTGATTTAATATTATTTATTCTGAATTTAGCTTTATTTTCAATAACTATTTCTCCAAAACGCACTTGTGAATTAGCATTAAGGTTAACAATTCCATTTTTTGAAACTATGGTTTTGAGGTATTTCAGATTATCATAAGTTTGGGGATATTTATTTTTGAATTCCTGATTCATTGCAATAATCGAAGCAAGAATTTCCTTAGATTCCAATGAAATATCTCCTCTTTGTAATATTGCAAGCAGCGCAATAATTCCTGAAACACTGACATCATATTTTTGAGATATGTATGTTTCTGTTAAATTTTTCCAGGTCATTGCAAATTCGTAGGAACCTTTTGAAGAATATATTGTTGAATTTACGAGTTGGGCTTCTAAGCCGTCGAATTTTCCATAAACAACAATTTTATCTCCTTTATCCACCACAGTATTCTCTGAACCTGCCGAAGATTGTTCGCCAATTTTTTCATAACCTAAAAAATTTCCCTTTTTATCGAAGTTTGCGGCAAAAAACATATTTGAAGTTTCAATATCATGAACTAATCCACTGTTTCTAAGCCACAACAAATTAAAGTTTTCGTCCCAGCAAATCATGAACAACTCTTTTGTCCCCGAATTTGATGCAGACTGGTCGGCAACTTTTATATTATGAGTGAAATATCCGGACAGATATACTTTACCTTCGGAATAAGCTATACCTACAGGCATTAGGCTTCCTGTACCGCTTACAAGTTCAAGATGAAGGATTTCTGCTTTATCGTTTGATTTGGCAACAAATACCATTGATTCGTTTTCGGCAGGTTTAACGGTCTTGTGGTTATAAACAATTTCGTCCTCGATAAGTCCTGTCAAGAACCATAAATTTTTTGAAGGATTTACAATATCTCCCGAATAATTAGTTTTAATAAAGCCTATTGCCACAAAATCTTTCCAGATGTTGTTGGTAACATTATAAACAGACTCCGAAGATCTGAGTTTTAAAATATTTACTTCTGACTTAACATACTCAGGCATACAAACGCCAACCGGAGCGTTTATGTATGTGGGATCGCAAACTATATACCTGCTGTTGTCAATAAGATAATAAGCTCCATTTATTACTTCGTTAAATTTCACTGCAGTAGCAACGTGGTCGGGATAATTAAGAGCAACCAAAGGCAAGTTTAGGAATTGTCGTACAAGGTATGCGTAAAACACTGATCTATCCTCACAATCGCAATATTTATAATGGAAAATTTCCTCAGGAAAGAAAAACTTCTCGTGTCCGAATTGTTCTTGATCGGTTTGGTAATTAAATGCAAGCTGAACAAAAGCAAGCAAAAAGTTTGCAGCCTCAAGTTCGCCCATATCTTTTATAACAGGATATATGTTTTTATTCAAAGACTCTTTTACATAAGAAGAAATCCCTGCATTAAAAAATATTTGAATTTCTCCTTGTGGATAATCATTATAAAAATCAATAAGATTCTTGCTGTAGTTTATGTCAAAATTGTAAGTTTTCCCATTATACTCAAAACTCAGCTTTTTAGTAGCAACAAGATCTCCCAATATCGGAGTTTGATAAATGTTAAAATTCATTATTTGATTGGCTTCGGGATAATTACTGCGGAAAGTGTAAATGGTTTTTACACCCGATCCGTTTTCAAAAATGTAATACTTTAAATTATCCAGCACAAAATATGAATACCCGTAAATTGTATTTATTGAAGGGATTAACAAATAAATATTTGTTCCGGAATAACCGACTTTAACTCTATATCCCGATTTAGACAACAAAAACCAGGTAAGTAACTTTGCTGAATTATTGTTACTTGAAATTTTGGCAGCACAATTTTCAACAAGTTTACAATATCCCCAATCATTAAGCGAATGATATTTTTTAAAATCAAGCATTTGCCCCACTACTCTGTAATAATCGGTTTCGAGCATTGATTCCCAAAAATTGGCAATATTTGATTCGCTCACATAGCTTATCCCTATTTCTTTAAACTTTTTTGGAAAAATCAAATTAAATTCAGAACCGTAAAAGTTCAAAGTTAAATCATCATAATCTTTTTTAGAGGCAGGAGTTTCAGGAACAGGAATATTGACATAAGTAGAACTTATTTGATAAACTTCGTTTTCTTCGGTAATGCTTGTTTTTTTCTGGGAAAGTTTCTTGCCGGAACCTCTCTCATTTTTTTTATCATAAACAGGGATTTTATCCGGACCGGGTATTGTTATTGGTTTTTGTTCGGAAAATAATTTAAAATTTTCCCAATCTTGTTTTAAAAATTCGAGAAATTCTTTATCTCTGTCCTCTTTAAATTTTTCAAAATTTTTGGTTTCTTCAATAAAAAACCTGTCATAATCATTCTTAAGTTTGTTATATAGTGCCGTATCAACTTGAGCAAATGCCGAAATAGCAAATATCAGGAAAACACCGATAAAAAAAATATTTTTCATACACTTATTTTTTGTGTCCAAATAAACAATTATTGTACCATCAAAAAAAAAATGAAAAAATTTTTTTAATATTGTTGCAGGTTTAAAAATTTTTATCACTTTTACACCGCAAAATTAAATAAAAAAATTTTTAAATATAGAGCACAATGAGCGGAAATAAATTAAGAGTGATAAAAGATTACGAAAAGCTGCCGAAAGAAATTCAGGAGCAGATTAAACTGACTTATCCCAACGGTTTTAGTCAGCATTTAATCACTTTTACAGACAAAGACGGTAAATTGGTTAGTGCACTTCCTTTTGAGACAGAAGACAAGTACTATTTAGTACGAATGACAAAGCAAGAGGCTTTGGATATTGTTTTTGCAGATGATGATTTTGACGAAGACGGAATCTTAAAAGACGCCGTAAAAGAAGAGTTTTCAGACAAGTATGCCGAATTGGATTATCTTAATGAAGTATTGGGTAATTCAGAAGATGATTTTGATGACGACGGTTATGATGACGATGATTTGGATGAGGATTTTGATGATGATGTTGAAGATGTAGATAATATTGATGATGAAGACCTTTAGAAAAAAAGCCGGTTAACCCGGCTTTTTTTATTTGATTACTCCCATTTCTTTTCCAACTTTTGTGAATGCATCAATAGCCTTATCAAGATGGTGAATTTCGTGAGCTGCCGACAACTGCACTCTAATTCTTGCAAGCCCTTTAGGCACAACCGGATAAGAAAAGCCAATAACATATATACCTTCTTCGAGCAGTTTAGCAGCAAAATCCTGAGCTAATTTTGCATCGTACAACATTACTGCACAAATAGCAGATTGTGTAGGTTTAATATCAAATCCGATATTTGACATTTTCTCCATAAAGTATTTTGTATTAAAGTGGAGTTTGTCTTGAAGTTCGTTAGTAGCACTCATCATTTCGAGCATTTTTATACCTGCTGCAACAACCATCGGAGGAATTGAATTTGAGAACAAATATGGTCTCGACCTTTGACGAAGCATCTCGATGATTTCTTTCTTACCGGTAGTAAATCCGCCAATAGCACCACCAAAAGCTTTTCCCAAAGTTCCGGTAATTATTTCTATTTTGCCTTTAAGGTTAAAATGTTCGGTAACTCCGCGACCTGTTTCTCCGACAACACCTGCAGAATGCGATTCGTCAACCATAATCATTGCGTTGTATTTCTCTGCCAGCTGATAAATTTTATCAAGCGGAGCAACGTTTCCGTCCATAGAGAAAACTCCGTCGGTTACTATAAGTTTAAATCTGCAATCTTTAGCAGCAATCAGTTGCTTTTCGAGATCATCAACATTAGCATTCTCATATCTGAATCTCTGAGCTTTACAAAGACGAACGCCATCAATTATGGAAGCATGATTCAAAGAATCCGAGATTATTGCATCCTGTTCGTTAAGCAGTGGTTCAAAAACTCCACCGTTTGCATCAAAGCAAGCTGCATATAAAATAGTATCTTCGGTACCGAAAAATTCAGCAATTTTTGCTTCCAATTCTTTATGAAGATCGGTAGTTCCGCAAATAAATCTTACTGAAGACATCCCATAGCCGTGAGAATCAAGAGCTTTCTTTGCTGCTTCAATCAGCTTGGGATTGTTCGAAAGTCCAAGATAATTATTGGCACAAAAATTTAATACCTTTTGTCCGGTATTTAACTCAATTTCAGCTCCCTGCGGTGATACAATTATTCTTTCCGATTTATAAAGACCGGCTTCTCTGATATCACTGATTTCTTTTTGTAAATAACTCTTAAAATCGCTGTACATATCTGATATTTTTAATGATTACTTGCAACAAAAATAATAATTTTGACAGACAAAACATTTAATTTTTTTATTTTTAAAACATTATTTGTAATTATTGCGTTAATTCATTTTTACAAGAAAAAAATTGAAAAAAATTCTTACAATATTGTTTGTTTTTATTGCGATTTTACCTGAAATAAAATCTCAAAATCTTATTAATACTCGTAGAAAAATATTGCAAATAAAATCCGACACTCTAATAATTGATACTTTGAGCATCTGGCAAGAAAGCATAAAATTTTTCAACATCAATAATGAACAACTTTTAAATTTTGATTACGAATTTGATTTTTTCAAGTCAGCAATTATTTTTAAAGATATTCCTGAATTTGACAGTATTGTTGTAGAATACAAATTTTTTCCGGTAAATTATTCAAAGCCGATTTCATTATTCGATAAAAGCAA
Source organism: uncultured Bacteroidales bacterium (assembly GCA_937982115.1). Classification (GTDB taxonomy): domain Bacteria; phylum Bacteroidota; class Bacteroidia; order Bacteroidales; family ML635J-15; genus Bact-19. Next base: position 56,935 of record CALJNE010000019.1, read on the forward strand.
ACATTTAAAAGCAGAAAGATTGCCTGAAAGAAAATATGATTATGTTGTTGAAAGAGATTATTTGAGGGATGCCAATATAAACAAAGATTTATCACGTAGAGGAAGCATAAGCCGAGGTGTTAATTTTGGTAACAACCAGAATGTTTCTTTAAATTCGGGATTGAATTTACAACTCGACGGAAAACTTAACGACGAAATTTATATCCTTGCTGCTATAAGCGATAATAACATTCCAATTCAACCCGAAGGAAATACCCAATACATTCAAGAGTTTGACAAGGTTTTCATTAAACTTTATAACGAGAATTTAGCCCTTACTTTCGGAGATTTTGAATTAAGAAAGCCCACAGGCTATTTTATGAATTATTTTAAAAAAGTTCAAGGAGCGAGTATTAGTGTAAAACAAGAAAAATATGTTAAGAATAAAAAATTTGGTATTGAATCAAGTTTAAGTGGTGCGGCAACAAAAGGAAAATTCCACAGGCTGGAGTTCAGAGGACAGGAAGGGAATCAAGGTCCTTATAAACTAACCGGAGCAAATAACGAACAAAACATAATAATCCTTGCGGGTTCGGAAAAAGTTTTTGTTGACGGAATTTTGCAAGTTCGAGGTTTGGACAATCAATATGTAATAGACTACAATACCGGAGAAATTACATTTACACCAAAACAACCTATTAATAAAGATAAGAGAATAATTATCGAGTTTGAATACACAGAAAAAAGCTACACCCGTTTTTTGATTGGAAGTTCAAATAAAGTTACATACGGCAATTCTGAATTTTACCTGAATTTTTACCAAGAAAAAGACAGCAAAAACAGCCCGATTGATCAGGATTTAACTCCTTATGAAAGATTTTTACTTATGCAGGCAGGCGATAACATAGAATTTGCAAGAGTTCCGGCATTTGATTCGATAGGATTTTCAACCGAAGAAATAAGATACGAACTAAGAGACAGTATTGTTAACGAAGAATATTTCGACTCAATTTTTGTTTACAGCACAAACCCCTTAAAAGCAATTTACAGAGTTAGATTTGTATATGTTGGTACTAACAAAGGCAATTATAAAAGAAGTATAAGCACTGTAAACGGGAGAGTCTTTGAATGGATTGCTCCGATAAACGGAATCCCACAGGGAGATTATGAACCTTATAAAACATTAATAAGTCCTGAAAAAAAACAATTAATAAACTTTGGGGCGAATGTTAAGCCCGACGAAAAAACAATATTTAGTACAGAAATAGCCATAAGCAATAACGACAAAAACACTTTTTCTAACAAAGATGCTTATGATAATCAAGGATTAGCTTGGATATCATCTCTGGAACGCAGCCTGATAAAAAGCGACAAAAACTTGCTTTCAGCCAAAATCACCTACTCTTATCAGCAAAAATATTTCAGGGTAATAGAAAATTTTAGAACTCCGGAATTTACGAGAGATTGGAATTTAAAGGAATTTTATCCCGAATCAGACGAAAACTTTTTGAATTTTACATTAAACTTTAATTCAAAAAACAGCCTGAACTCAAAATTAGAATACAATCTACTCAAAAGAGGGTCAATGTACACAGGGGACAACGGTGGAATACAATTAAATTATCAAATAAAAAAACTAAACATTAGTGGAAAGGCTTATATTTTAGATGCTGAAACTCCGGTTTTCGTAAGCAGATTTATCCGTCACAATTTTTTAGTAACTCAACGTTTTAAACATTTTATTATAGGTGTGGGAGAAGAAGCAGAAAACAATCAATTTAAAGATAAAGACCAAAATGCACTTATCAATAACAGTTTTGCTTTTCAAAGTTTTAACTTTTTAGTTAAAACAACCGACAGTACTAAATTACAGTTAGAAACTAACTATAAATTAAGAAAAGATTTTTTAGCAACGAATTACGAACTCAGTCCTGCAACTCAATCCAATAATTTAAGTTTCATTTTAAATTACAACATATCATCTAATCACAGAATTTCGAGTACTGCAACTTTTCGTAAACTTAACATTTCCGACAGCAGTTTATATAATAATCCTGCCGAAAACAATCTGGTTGGACGTTTAGAATACAGTTATAAAGCATTAAAAGGAGTATTTTCTGGCAGTTGTTTTTACGAGACAGGTTCGGGAATGGAAAGAAAAATAGAATTTTCGTATCTGGAAGTTCCTGCCGGACAAGGCGTTTACACCTGGACAGATTATAACAATAACGGAATTAAAGAACTTGACGAATTTGAAGTTGCTTTTTTCAACGACCAGGCAAATTACATCAGAATATTTATTCCATCATCGGAATATATTAAAACTTATTCAAACCAATTCAGTTATGTTCTGAACACCAAACCCGAGGCAGTTTGGCGACGCTCGGAAAATAAGACTAAAAAATTTATTTCACATTTTTCCAATCAATTTGCTTTTCGTACAGGTACAAAAAATACATCAGATGAGTTTTTTGTTTATGCAAATCCGTTTGTTAACAATATTGAGGATATAAACATTCTCAGCATGAATCAAAATATTAGAAATTCATTTTCGTTTAACAAAACTAATCCCAAATTCGGAGCAGACTATATATATCAGCTCACAAACAATAAAATGCTCTTAGTATCAGGCTTTGAAACAAGAAATAACTACATAAACACATTTCAGTCGAGATATTTTTTCAGTCCGAACATTGGAATAGAGGGCAAGCTGAATTATGGAAGAAGAATTTACAATTCAGAATTTTTCAACAATAAAAATTATCTTATTATTAATAATTCTTATGAAGGTACAGTGATATATCAACCTAACCTAAATTTAAGATTTTCCGGAACATACATCTTAAAAAACAAAAAAAATATATCGGGAACCGAAGTTATGAATTCAAACGAAGCTAAAATCGAAGGGAATTTTTTGACAGTAAAAAAATCCTTTACTAATACGAGTTTTAGCATAATTTATAATAATTATAACTCACAAACAAACACTCCCATAGCATACGAAATGCTTGAAGGTTTGCAGCCAGGATTAAATTTCACCTGGAATGCCACAATACAGCGTATGCTAACCAACGGCTTACAGATAAATATAATATATAACGCCCGAAAAAGTCCGGGCGTCAAAGTCATTCACAATGCAGGAGTTCAGATGAGAGCATTTTTCTAACAATAATTACGATTCCGTTATCAGCATCTTAAAGTTTTTAATGCTTTTGCCCATACCATAACCTGGTCAATCATTTGATTAAGTGTTTGTTCATGCTGCGGATTAGGGTTGAATTTAGTAAAGTTTTCAAAATCAGTAAATAAATTGAGAGCAACCTGGGTTCTTACATCGGCAACCATTAATTCGCCCATAACATGTCTAAGGTGTTCCACAGCCCTTACTCCTCCTGCTGAACCATAACTCACAAAACCGGCAGCTTTGTTGTTCCATTCGGCAAACAGATAATCCAAAGCATTTTTAAGAGCTCCGGTAGGACCATGATTGATTGTATTCGGGAGTAACAAAAATAAAACCGTCGAAAGATTTTATTTTTTCAGCCCACTTTATTGTATGCTCCTTCGAATATTGTCCAAACAATGGAGGAATAGGTTCATCGAGCAAAGGTAAATTATATTCATTAATATCAACAATATCAAATTCAGCATCTTTTCGTTGAGATGCTATAGCATAAACCCAATCGGCAACTTGAACAGCATTTCGTCCCGTACGGGCACTTCCTATTATAATTCCAATTTTTAACATATATCTAATCTAATTTTTAAAGTTTAACTTATGATAATAACTGTATGAAATCAAAATAACTATTAAAGCAAACAAAGGGAAAAGAGACACTAAAAGAGTATCCCCCACCGATAGATGAGCAACAATTGCAGAGAAAAAAGTAAAAATAAATCCAAAGTATGCAAACTCTTTTAATTTAGTTGGAACAAAAGGTAAAAGTATTGCAAGAGCACCAAGAATCTTAGCTATTCCAAGCTCAACTCTGAAATAATCCGGAAATCCGAGATGCTGAAAATTTGTTTTCATTTCAGGAATAACAAAATATCCCACAGCACTCACCAACATCCACAAAGAAATAAATACTGTACTTATCCAGAAAATTATTTTGTTTCTCATAATTCAATTATTATAAATTTCAAGATTTAACCATTAGACTGCAGATAAAGTTCAGCCTTTTAACATTTAATTAAAGAAAATTTTAAAAGAGAGTATTAAAAGATTTTTAGAAAAAATGTATAAGAATCAATTGAGATGAAAAAATTATTTTACTATTTTACATTAATTGTTTCTCCGGCTTTTACTTCGCATTGACCTTGTGGCCAATTAAAGCATAATCTTAACTCGTAAGTTCCGGCAGGTACTGCAATAAAAGTATGGGTAATGCTTTTTTTATCTTGACTATAAAACCACTGACCGAAATTATTATAGGGTTTATTTGCTTCTACAAGAGTTATCCAATACTGAGCATTCCCGGGAAGTTTTTTGTATTCGAGTTAATATCTTGATTTACGTTGTGAACTTTTCGTGTTTTGATAAGAATTAAAATCAAAAAATTAAAATTTTTATTAAAATTAATCGTTTAATTCACGGAATAAAAAATTTTTATATATTAGCAGTCTGTAAAAAAACAATAAATACTATGAAAAAATTACTTTACACATTAGTACTTTTAATCATTTCGATAAGTTACGCTGAATCACAGGGATTAACCAGTTTTGGTTACGATAAAGCCATCACTCTGGCAAAGTTAAATGAATACGTAAAATTTGTAGGTTCAGATTCGGAAGGATTTTATGTAATACGTATTGACGAAAAAGATGATTTACATCTTGAATTTTTTAATGCCAATTCACTGATACGTGAAAATTCAAATCAGTTGATACTTCCTTCGATTGGCGGAATAAAATCCGATTATGTTGCTATGTTTTATTTAAGAGGCACTTTGATCTTGCTCACAGAAGTTTTAAATAATACTACTAAGGAAAAAACTTTATACATGCAAGAAGTTAACAAGAGTGGTCAGGTAATTGGCGAACCTCAGGTTATTGGAAAACTTACAAATCAAAACATTTCCCAGAAATTTAACGTAAGTCTTACCCCAAATCAGCAAAATATATTTGTTTATTATAACATTCCATTCCAGACCTACAACGAAGAACCTTTCTTTTTCAAGGTTTACAACAGCGATATGAAAGAAATTTACAATTATCGCTTAAAATTACCATTGAAAGACAAATCGTTTGAAATTGACCAAACAATAATTTCCAACAACGGAAACATTTACATGGTAGCAAGAATAGCTCCCGATGCCCGTCAAATGAAAAGAATGAAAAACATAGTTTATGATTATAAATTATTGATTTTCGATGAAAAATTAGGTAATATAAAAGATATAGACATTAAAGGAAAAAAATTCATTCTTGTAGATGCTATTATAGGAGTTGATGAAGAAGAAAATGTTGACATTTTCGGATTTATGGTAAGAAAAGGGAAAGACACCTACGAAGGTATTTTCCATCAGAAATACAACACCAAAACAGATTCATTTGTGCTCGGTGATGCAAAAATGGCAGATTACGTTTTCAGTAAAACTGAAATCCCGGAATTCAGAGCCGACCGTTTGACAAAGATTTACGATGAAATGTATAATTATAAATTGTTGAATGTGTTCTATTTGTCGAATGGTGGAGCTGTAATGATAGCCGAACACAGAAACTACTGGGTTGACTCCATAATTGTACCCGGATCTAAAGAAGTTATATATAATGATTATTTCAGATATAATGATGTTTTGGTTGCTTACTGCAGTCCCGAAAACAATATGGAATGGATGACTCGTATTCCAAAAGCTCAATACAGTTACAACGACTTAGGAAAATACTCTTCTGTTGCAGCATTTCCAATTGGAGAAAAAGTGTATTTATTCTACAACGATCATCCAAAAAATATTGAGTTACTTCAACAACAAAACTTAACGGGAGATCTTTACAAAGAAATCGTTGCTCCGGGAAGAAAAGGAACAGCCGTTGCAGTTTCGGTTTTCTCTGACGGAAAAGTATCAGCAGCTCCTTTATTTACAGGAAAAAACAAAAGTTTTAAAATTGCTCCCGAATTAATAAAAGAATTTAACGGCAGAATTTTGATTTACGCCGAAAATAAAACTAAAGTTAAGTTTGCTGTTTTCACCGGTAGATAGAAAGTTTTGTTAAAGCTATAAAGACGCAGGCCTAAAAATGTCTGCGTTTTTTTTATATAAATTTCCATATTAGTTAAAGGCGTTCATCATAATTACTACTAAGATATTGAAAAGGGCAAAACCAAATTAATTTTCACTAAATCATTTTAAAATTTTGCAGAATTACCTGTGCGGATTGTAGTAATTTGTCTTAGTGCAGCAAACTACAGTGAGGTTTGTTAAATTTGGTTTCATTCGTCCATTAGATATAGACTGTTTAACTGTCTTGCAACAAAGTTCTGTTGCCATTTATCTTTAAATTCAAATCATTGTTGTCTAATGAGTCCTGAGTTGTCAATAACATACTTAAACTCTCTAAATGGGTTTCTCTTACTTAAAGCCCGGAACAGTCGTCTTTGTAATTTTTCGTCTGAAACATGGTCTGCAAACTCATTCAACATTTCAAACGCTTTGTTTGAAGTCCACCTTTCAATTTCGAAATATTATTCATTGAGGTTGTTATCTGATAGTTCAAAATCTTCTTTCCATGGCTCAAATTTCGCATAAGGTGAATTTGTCAGGCACACTAATTAGTTGTCCTGTTAGCTTGTGTATCAAAACACTAGAACCGCAGTCAAGTTCAGATGCAAATTCGATTATTTTTCCTGATATTATTCTGTTATTCTGTTCATATTTTTTGATTTTTGCCTAATTTAATACAATTGTCTAAAAAAAATAAAGTCAAAAATTCAATTTACAATAAATACTTACCAATAGATTTTTAGATTTCACCAAACTAATTCGTTTTAAATCAGTATATTTGCAAAAATTTTTTTTTATGGGAAATTTAGTAGCAATAGTAGGACGTCCCAATGTTGGCAAATCAACGCTTTTTAATCGTCTTACCGAAAGACGAGATGCCATTGTTGATGATGTGAGCGGCGTTACAAGAGACAGAATTTACGGACATTGCGAATGGAACGGAAAAATTTTTTCCGTAGTTGATACGGGAGGCTATGTTGCTGATACTGAAGATATTTTTGAAAAAGAAATTGCTCGACAGGTTGAAATTGCGATAGAAGAAGCTGATCAAATAATTTTTCTGACTGATGTAACAACCGGAATAACCGATATGGATAAATCAGTTGCCGAGTTGTTGAGAAAATCCAGAAAGCCGGTATTCATTGCCGTAAATAAAGTTGATAATAACATTCGTTTTACCGAAACTTACGAATTTTACAATCTCGGTCTGGGAGAAATATATCCTATTTCATCAATAAACGGATCGGGAACGGGAGAATTACTTGACGAAATTTGTAAAAATATTAGCTCCTCGGAAGAAACAGACGAAGAAAGCATTCCAAAAATAACTATAGTTGGCCGACCAAATGTAGGAAAATCTTCGCTTACAAATTCTTTACTGGGAGAAAATCGCAACATTGTTACAGATATTGCAGGAACCACTCGTGACTCAATCAAAACAAGATACAATAAATTCGGATTCGATTTCTGGCTTATAGATACGGCAGGAGTAAGACGAAAATCAAAGGTTCACGAAGATATCGAGTTTTATTCAGTTATGCGAGCAATCAGAGCCATCGAACATTCAGATGTCTGCTTGCTGATGATTGATGCAACTGTAGGTTTCGAAGCTCAAGACCAAAATATTCTTAACATTATTCGTAAAAACAAAAAGGGAATAGTATTGATTATGAATAAATGGGATCTTGTGGAAAAAAATACAAATACAGCAAGAGACTACACAAATCAATTAAAGCAAATCTTAGCTCCTTTTAATGATATACCTATTTTATTTATATCTGCAATAAATAATCAGAGAATATTTAAGGTTGTGGAAGAAGCCATGCGTGTTTATAACAATCTAAAGCAGAAAATCCCTACATCCAAACTGAACGAATATCTGCTTGATATTATTGAATCATATCCTCCACCGGCTTACAAAGGGAAATACATTAAGATTAAATATGTAACTCAGCTACCCACCCCCTCTCCAACATTTGCATTTTTTGTAAATCTGCCTCAATACATTAAAGAACCATACAAAAGATACCTCGAAAATAAAATTCGGGAAAAATACGATTTTTGTGGCGTTCCAATAAGTTTAGTATTCCGACCAAAATCTAAATAACTAAAGCTGAATTTTGCTTTAGTTATTTACAATATTAAATTTGATACAATCTAAATTTGCTTAGCGTTTTTTACTTTAGTTTTTGTTAAAGCAGCTTCGAAGACATCGGAAACATTTTTAACATAAATGAAATTAAGTCCTTTGAGATAAATATCCTTTATTTCTGAGATATCTTTTTTATTGTCTTCGGAAAGAATAATTTGTTTAATTCCGGCTCTTTTTGCAGCAAGTATTTTTTCTTTAATTCCGCCCACAGGTAATACTTTTCCTCTAAGAGTAATTTCTCCGGTCATTGCAACACCTTTTTTAACTTTTCGTTGAGTGAATGCCGAAGCTATAGCTGTAGCCATAGTTATACCGGCCGAAGGTCCGTCTTTTGGGATAGCACCTTCGGGCACGTGAATATGCACATTCCATCTTTCGAAGGCAGCAGGGTCAATTCCAAGATCTTCGGCATTTGCTTTAACATATTCCAGAGCAATAGTGGCAGATTCTTTCATCACATCCCCAAGATTTCCGGTAATCGTAAGATTTCCTTTACCTTTAGAAAGGCTTGTTTCTACATAAAGGATATCGCCACCAACAGCAGTCCATGCTAATCCGGTAACCACTCCGGGAACTTCATCGTCGTGATATTCTTCTTTGAAATATTTTTCAACTCCCAGAAATTCAGGAATCATTTCCTCGGTAATTACAGCAGGCACTTCTTCGCCCAAACCAACTTTTCTGGCAAGCTGACGCACAACTTTAGCAATATTTTTATCAAGATTTCTTACTCCCGACTCACGAGTATAAGATTCAATAATTCTTACAATTGCTTTGTCATCGAACTTAATTTTAATGTCCGTAAGTCCGTGATTTTCGAGCTGTTTAGGGATAAGATGTCTTTTTGCTATCTGAACTTTTTCATCAATTACATAGCCAGAAACTTCAATCATTTCCATTCTGTCGCGTAAAGCAGGACTTATGGTACTGATGTTATTGGCTGTAGCAATAAACATTACTTTAGACAAATCATATTCTATTTCGAGGTAATTATCGTGAAATTCGAAGTTTTGTTCGGGGTCTAACACTTCGAGCAAAGCCGAAGCCGGATCGCCTCTGAAATCAGTACCGACTTTATCAATTTCGTCGAGTACGAAAACCGGATTTGAGGACTTTGCCTTTTTAAGATTTTGAATAATCCTACCCGGCATTGCCCCAATATATGTTTTCCTGTGACCGCGTATTTCGGATTCATCGTGCAAACCTCCAAGTGACATACGCACGTACTTTCGACCGAGAGCACGAGCTATGCTTCTGCCAAGCGAAGTTTTTCCAACACCGGGAGGTCCGTATAAACATAAGATTGGAGATTTTAAATCACCTTTCAATTTAAGAACAGCAAGATGTTCTATTATTCTTTCTTTGATTTTTTCGAGTCCGTAATGGTCTTCATCGAGAATTTTCTGGGCTCTTTTCAGGTCGAAATTATCTTCAGTATATTCACCCCATGGCAAATCAACAATAGTATGAAGATAATTTACCTGAACGGAATACTCTGCCGAAGCAGGATTAAGTTGTTGCAGTTTTTTTAATTCTTTGTCGAAATGTTTGGCAACATCTTTAGTCCATTTTTTGGTTTTTGCTAATTCTTCGAGTTCTTTTATTTCCTGTTCTGCCGGACTGCCGCCCAATTCTTGCTGTATGGTTTTCATCTGTTGATGCAACAAATATTCCTTTTGTTGCCTGTCAATTTCTTTTTTAACTTTAAACTGAATTTCGTTTTTAAGTTCGAGCAATTGTACTTGATTCGTAAGAATTTCCATTAATTTTTCTGCTCTCTCAATAATTGTATTAATTTCAAGCAGGGCTTGTTTTTCGGCAGGGTCAATATCACTGTTAGAACACAAAAAATTTATCAAAAACGAAGAATTATCAATATTTTTTATGGCAAATGAAATTTCGTGAGGAATGGTAGCACTTAGTTTAACTATTTTAAGAGACAACTCTTTCAGAGATGCAACAATAGCCTGAAATCTTTTATCGCCATTGTCGGCAGGAATTTCGGGGATATAGTCAACTTTGCCTAAGAAATAAGGTTCGTAGGTAAGATATTCTTTAACTTTAAATCTCGTTCTGCCTTGAATGATAACAGAAATTGTATCATCTGGCATTTCAATAACTTTCAGAATTTCTGCAACAGTCCCTATTCTGTATAAATCATCATAAACAGGGTCTTCAATTTCGGCAGCTTTTTGGGTTACTGTACCAAAAATTTTTGTGGTTTTAGAAATTTCTTTAATAAGTTTATACGATTTATTTCTGCCGATTGTTAAAGGGATAACAACTCCCGGAAAAAGTACAGCATTCCTTAAGGGTAGAATTGGAATGGTTTCTTCGTAGCTCTGATTATCTTTAAGTTCATCAAATTCGGTAACAATTGGAATTAAATCTCCTTCCCCTTCAGAACCTGTTAAAAATATTTTTAATAAATCTTTGTTTCTCATATTAACTGTTTCTTTGTCATTAACAAATAAAAAAATTTTGCCTCGTGCTAAAGGCAATTCTTATGCCACTAAAACACAAAACTTTGAAAATTGTTCAGAATCGGCGGTAAGAGGCTGTTATATTAAAAATGTGGCTATAAATTTCTTTATCTATATCTGACAAATTGACATTACGCCGACTCATAACTTTTTCCATTACGTCAAAAGCGTTATTGAGTTTAAATTCGGTCATTTTTTCGTAACCACCCCATGAAAAAGATGGGATAAAATTGCGAGGAAACCCTGCTCCGAAAATATTTGCGGAAACTCCGACAATTGTACCGGTATTAAACATAGTATTTATTCCGGATTTAGAATGGTCGCCCATTATCAAACCGCAAAATTGTAAACCTGTATTTATAAATCTTTCGTGTTCGTAACTCCAGAGTTTTACCTGGGCATAATTATTTTTTAGATTTGAATTATTGGTATCAGCACCGAGATTGCACCATTCTCCAATAACTGAATTACCCAGAAATCCATCGTGAGCCTTATTAGAGAATCCCAAAAATACAGAATTATTAATTTCGCCGCCCACCTTGCAAACCGGACCAATTGTGGTATTTGAATAAATTTTTGCTCCCATTTTTATCTCTGATCCCTCACATAAAGCAAAAGGTCCGCGAATATTCGCACCTTCCATCACAACAGTGTTTTTGCCTAAATAAATTGCCCCTTCATTTGTGTTTAGTGTGGCACATTCCACAAAACATCCTTCTTCAACAAAAACTGGATACTTCCCAAAAACAATATTTGTACTACTTAGTCCGGCAGAGTTTCTTCCTTTGGTAATAAGGTCAAAATCATATTTTATTAACTCGCCGTTTTTTGTAAATATGTCGGTAATTTTTTCTATAAAAATCGGATTACCGGAAATTTGCCTTTCCTTTTCGGGAATTTTTTCAAACTCGTTAAAATTAAATGTGTAAGCAATGATTTTATTATTGTAAACTAATTTTTCATTTTCGAGCGAAAAAATAATTTCAACAAGTTCCACATCCGGTACAACTAAAGGATTGATAATAACATTCTTATTATCGAAATTTGGCGGAAATTTTTTTTGCAAATATTCCTCTGTAAGAATTGAGACTTTATTTTTTAAAAAAAATTCCCATCTCTCACGAAAGGTAAAAATTCCGCAACGAATATCAGCTAGAGGACGCGTAAATGTAAGAGGTAAAAACCTTTTATGATTGTCAAAATCACCTAAAATTACATTCATAATTTTTTTTGTAAAGATAGTAAACCAAAATTATTTTTCTATAAAATAACTTAAAAAAACAAATATTCACAGTTTATAACAATATTTATCTAAAATGCTGATTTTATAATAATTGCAAAAATTTTTTTACAATTACTTAACATTAATTTATGAATTCCTTAAGATTATAAAACTATGTTTGCTCAGTAAAATGTCGAAAAATAATTGTTATGCTCAAAAAAAAATTTCTTTACTTTTTACTCGGATTAATATTATTTCCTGGATTAAATCTTTTTTCACAAAACTTGGAAGATGAAGATGATGGAAAGCTAAAAATTTCAGGTTACATCCAAACCCAATATCAAAAGTTTTTTGTTCCGGATTCTATTGGTTCAACACGCAGAGATTTTGCTCAATTCAGCGGAGGAAATTTTGTTAATGACAATACTTTTGAAAGGTTCATGATAAGACGAGGACGAATAAATCTATCGTATAAAAAAGATTTTACAAGTTCAAAAATATCTATTGATGTTTCAGAAAGAGGAGTTGGGATTAAAGATATTTATATAAATTCTTTCATTCCGGGATTTGAAGCATTAAGTTTTACAGCCGGACTATTTCCGCGTCCATTTGGAATTGAAACCGAAGAATCATCTTCATACAGGTATTCACCTGAGCGTTCCAGAGTAATACAAACAATATTACCCAACGAACGAGATTTAGGATTAAAAATTGAGTTTCAATTCCCCGAAGATTCTAATCTTTCGTTTTTTAGCCTTACAGGAGCAATAGTGAATGGAAACAGTTCTGCTGTAGAAACAAATAACTATAAGGATTACATTGGAAGAATTAACTTTTTCACACCCAAATCAATGGAAAATTTCAATGCTTCTGTTGGAGCATCGTATTACAACGGAAAAATGCTTCACATTTATGAACCTGTTGATACTATTGCTTCCAATACAAATACAAAATATTACATTTACTATTTTGGGAATTTAACAGATACCGCCGGAATAAATTACAAAGGATTTTACATTGACACAGCAAAAACATTTGCTTCCGGCACAAGAGGAATTGGAGTTGAAAGAATTTATTACGGCATTGACGGAAAAATTGAATTTAATTCGCCTTTTGGTAAAACAGAAATCCGTGCAGAATATGTTTGGGGCACTCAACCTTCAGCAGTTAACAATATAAATATTGAGAAAGACTATGTTGTTTACAATGAAATAAACAGTTTATCTCCAACAGGACCGCAACTTGGTGTTGCATGGCCTTTATACGACCAACCTCAGCCATATAATCCTACCATGGTAAGACCTACGAACAAATATCACAGTACTATGCTAAGAAATTTTAATGGCGGATATATTAGTGTTACTCAAAGAATTCTAGATACAAATCATAAATTATTGGTAAAATATGATTGGTATGATCCCAATACTGCTGTAGCGGGCAAAGAAATAAAACTTCTTTACTATGATGATAATGGAAATCAAGCAGGGAATACATTTCTTTCACCGGCAGACGTAAAATTTTCTACAATAGGTATTGGATGGATCTGGGATATCAATCCTAATTTGAGATTTACCGTATATTATGAAAATGTTACTAATGAAAATACAGGTATAGGTTCATTTACAGGTAACATCAGATTAGGACAAAGGCCTTCACCTGGTTTTGAAAGAGACATTAAAGACGATTGTTTAACCGTAAGATTACAATATAAATTTTAATTAAATTATGAAAAAACACATTTTATTTATTCTTGCAATATTATTCGCAAGTTATATTCTGGCAGGTACAAGATTTTACAGGGCATCTTATCGTGATGATCCTACTACGACGATCGTAATAGGCTGGAGCGACGATGGTACCTCGAACAATGCAAAAATCTATTACGGCACAGTTGATCATGGAAATAACTGGCAGGCTTACCCATTAAATCACGGAATAGACAGAACAGTAAATCACAGAGGTTTAAACAACAGGTTTGCCCGTTTAACAAATTTAACGCCAAATACTGTTTATTATTTTGTTATAAAAGACGATAACAGCGTAAGTCAGAGGATGTCTTTCAAAACTCTTCCAGATGATCCAAACATTCCTGTAATGTTTATAAATGGAGGAGATACACGAACAGGAGCATCTGGATTTGAGTTCGAAACTAATTTATGTGTGCCACGCAGAAGAGTCGGATTCGATCTTGTTGCAAAAATTCGCCCTGATTTTATTGCTTTTTCAGGAGATTTTATTTTCTCAGAAAATTTCCTTGTTGGAGGTAATACTTTATGGAAAGAATGGTTCGAAGATTACCAAAGAGTAATAGGACCAGAAGAAACAAAACGTCGCATTCCTGCTATTGCTCCTGTATATGGCAATCATGAAGACAATAATGATTTATACAATCTTTTTGATATACCTAATAGCAGTAATTATTACGCTTTCAGTAGCGGCAAACTATTTCGCTTTTATTGTTTAAATACAGATTTAGAATGTGACCAAACCCAATTAAACTGGTTTGTTAACGATCTCAACAATTACACTAATAATGAAAATGAACCTTTCTGGAAATTTATCCAATATCACATCCCTCTTGCACCCCATGGAGAATACAGTGTATTGCCAAGCCTTATAAATTGTTGGGCATCATTATTTGCCCAATATAATATTAGATTAAGTATGGATGGCCACACACACGTAATGAAAATAACAAATCCTATTTCTCCCGGAACCGGACCGGGAAGCGACGCCGGATATGTTTTAGATTTAGAAACTGGTTGCGTTTATATTGGAGAAGGAAGCTGGGGCGCTCCTATGAGAAACCTTTATACTGCTGCCGGAGGTAAAGCCTATGCATGGACCAAAGCACAGTCTAAATTTGCAGGTTTTAATATTGTTACAGTTTTTAAACAAAAATACGAAGTAAGAGCCGTAAAATTTGACGCTACAAATGTAAATTCTGTAACACAGGTAACCGAAAATGATCCCCCTGCAACTCTTCCACAAAACCTTGCATACTGGAATATGGATGGCAGTAATGTATTTACCTTGTACAACAATAGATTTGTATTCAGCAATGATGCCAGTTTAGCTCAACTATACACTTCTTTAGGCAACCTTACCCCGATTTTTAATCCTCAAGTTTTAAATTATAATGTAAGTTTACCGGCCGGAACGACAACAGTGCCACAGGTTATTGCTGTTCCTAATCATCCGGGAGCAAGTTTACAGATTACTAATGCTGTTAATCTCAATGGCACTCCGGCTCAGAGAACAACCCAGATAGTAGTAACAGCCGAAAATCTAACAACAACTCGCACCTATAATATAACATTTGAAGTTGCAAATTTTGCCGATGCCAGATTAGCTTCTATAAGCCTTAGCATAGGAGAATTAGACCCTGCTTTTAATCCTGACCATTTTCACTATACGGGAGTTTTACCTCCCCAAACAAATCAGATATCACAGGTATCGGCTACTCCGATAGACCCTCTGGCTACAGTTACAATAACACAGGCAACAAGCATAGAAGGACTCGCCTCTATTGTTGTTAATGCAGCAGATGGTTTGAGCTCAAATACTTATACCGTAAACTTTATTAAAACCGCCGATGATACCAAAATGATAACTGCATTTACAATAAATGGACAAATCGGAGAAACAGAAATTGACCAGAATCTAAAAACCATAAAAGTTAGAATGCCTGTTCAAACCAACATTACTAACCTAACTCCAATAATAAGTTATATTGGAAGTAGTCTAGCTCCTCCATCCGGACAAGCACAAAATTTTACAAATCCTATTCAATATACGGTAACTGCCTTTGACAACAGCACAGTAGTTTATACGGCAAGTGTTGAACTTGTAGAATATCAATCCGACAATGCAAATCTTGCAAGCCTTTCGGTAAGCAGCGGAACACTAAATCCTTCATTCAGTCCATACACTAACATATATAACGTAACTCTTGAGCCCGAAGTGAGTTCTGTACAAATAACAGCTATTCCCGAAGATCCTAATGCTAGTGTAAGAATTTTCCCTTACACCAATCTCAACGGAAGTATGGCACAACGAACAGCAACAGTTGTAGTTGTTGCTCCAAACGGTATAAATTCTAAAATTTATTCTATTCTTTTTAATTATCAAAGCTCTAACGTAGTAGATTTATCTCTCGGAAGATACTCAGAAGTTTATCCCAATCCTACAAAAAATCGCCTGTTTGTAAAACTCCACAACAATAATGATAAATGCAAGATTATTGTTCATAATGGTTTCGGTTACACAGTTTTTGAGAAGAATATAGAAACAAGCATTACAGAAACAGAATTCGAGCTTAGCGATTTACCTGCAGGTACATATTTCTTAATAGTACTATACGAAAACCAAAAATCAGATTTACATAAAATTATAAAATTATAAAAATGAAAAATTTATATTTAGTTTCGTTATTTCTAGTCGGTATTGTTTTCCCGAATTATGGGCAACACTTTTGTACCAGATTAGAAAAATCTTTTGATCCGGTTTATGCACCATTTTATCATGGCGTGGCATCAGGAGACCCATTACATGACAGAGTAATAATCTGGACAAGAGTAACCCCTCTTAATCAAGGTGTTGAGAGCATTGATGTAAATTGGTTTGTAGCAACTGACACCAGTTTCAATAATATTGTTAAAAGTGGAACATTTCAAACCGGGCCTGATATTGATTACACAGTTAAAATAGATGTTACCGGCTTACAACCCGACACATATTATTATTACTATTTTAACGCTGAAGGCAGAAATTCTGTTATGGGAAGAACCAGAACAGCAATTCTCGGACCAATAAATCACCTGAGATTTGCAATAGTTCACGGCTCTAATTATAATAATGGATATTTCAATGCATTTAGAGATTTAGCCAACAGAAATGATTTTGAATTTGTTATTCATTTAGGGGATTACATATATGAATATGGAACTGGTCAATATGGTAATCATCCGGATCGTTGGTTAGTACCCAATTACGATATTGTTACATTGGATGATTATAGAGCCAGATATTCACATTACAGATTGGATCCAGATTTGCGTTATATTCATCAACAATATCCATGGTATGCTATTTGGGATGATCATGAAATTGCAAATGATTCCTGGGTAAATGGAGCAGAAAATCATGACCCAAACACTCAAGGAGATTTTATGGCAAGAAAAGCAGCTGCAATTCAAGCATATTTTGAATGGATGCCTATACGTCAGGTTGAAGATCTTTCTAATCCAAACAATCTAATACGTAAAACTATTAATTGGGGTAACCTTGCATATTTAATTTTTATAGACACCCGAAATGAAGCAAGAATGAATCCAGGAGGACTTCCAAATGATTCTCCTGATAAAAAACTATTAGGAGAACCTCAATATCAATGGTTAACACAAAATCTTTATAATTCATATCATGAAGATAATATCAAATGGAGAATAATAGCAAATCAGGTTATGTTTGCTCCTCTGGAAATATTTGGATGGACAGCAAATAAAGATCAGTGGGATGGATATAAATATGAAAGACAAAGACTGTTAAACTTTATTGCAGGTTGGAATATTAAAAACAATGTTATTATTACTGGAGATATTCACACTGCGTGGGCTAATGATATTCCTAATCCAATATTAGGAAATTACGGAAATAATGGACAGGGTTGCGCTCATGCTGTGGAATTTATCTGCACAAGTATTACCTCCCCCTCAACAAATTTTGGAGGGGGAATTGGCTCTTCCGTAATAATGTGGCAAAATCCACATGTAAAATGGGTTGAACTTGTAAATAGAGGATATTCAATTATTGATATAACAAACTCCAGGGTTCAATGTGATTATTTTTTCATTGATAATATTAACAGTACAAATTATAATTCATACTGGGGAAAATCATGGTATTTACAAGAAAATGAAAACTTTTTACGTGAAGCAATGTATCCGACCCTAAGTTATGATGGTTTTCCAAATCTAGTTCCGGAAATACCTTATCAAGGAAATAATAATCCTGTTTTAGTTGAAGATCTAAAAAGTTTTGTACTTCTATCAGGATTTCCAAATCCCACAAATGGTAAATTTTTTATACAATTCCATCTAAATTCAGATTCTCAACTAATTTTTAATGTATATGAGCTTTCAGGGAAAAAAGTTTTCAGTACACAAGAAAATTTCTTAAAATGTGATATTCAATACATGAACTTCGACTTTAGTTTTCTTAATTCAGGTAAATACATTTTAGAAATTTTAAATACAAATAAAGAAAGACTAGCAATCAAACATTTTATAAAAAAATAAACTTATGAAAATCAAGAATTATATTGTATTAACAGCGTTGCTATTTATTTTGTTGGATGTTTTTTCCCAAAACCACTTTATAGCCAATCCAACTACAGCTTGTGGAAATGCCAGTGTTAATTTTACTAATCTAAACCCATCACAGAACTATCAACCTGTGTTTATGCTCACTACAGGATTTAAATATAATTGGGATTTTGGAAACGGACAAACATCTACATTAGAAAATCCTGGATCAATAAATTACTCGCAACCCGGAATTTATGACGTTAATTATATTCTTACAATTGATACTGTTGGTTTCTTTTTGACAAATGTTGAGGTTTTTGCCGTAGGATGTAATGACCCCTTTAACGGAGCCCCTGATACTTATATAATTATAAGAGATGGTTCTTATAATATAGTTTACAGTACAGAATCTAATCCTTATAATAATCAATGGCCACCATACCAATGGAATTTGAACTTAAAATTAGATAATCCCCCATATTTTATTTGGGTTTGGGATGATGACGCTTTAGATGCTGATGATAATTGTGTTGATGATTCAGAAAATACTCCGGGAGTTAGTACTCAAATTATGTTACCTGCTAATAATTTAAATGGTTTCGGAATCACAAACTATAGCGGAACAAATGGAAGTCTGCAATACAAATTCACGTTTTACAAACCGGTTATAACTTATACAGAAACTCAACAAATTCAAATCTTTGAAAAACCTAATGCACCTATATTAAGTAATAATGTAATAAATATATGCTTAGGCGAACAAGTTCCCGAAATTACTGCTGTAGGAAGCTCCGGAAATACAATTAAATGGTATTCTGACGAAAACCTTCAGAATTTAGTGCATACCGGAAACAACATTTCTCCAAATTTAACAGGCGAAGGTAGTTTTTCATATTATGCTACACAGACAAATTCCAATAATTGCGAAAGTACACCTGCAAACGTAACGATAAACATCACAAAAATTCCGTCGCCGGTTTTAAATCCACATAACAATACCTATTGTTTAGGGCAAATCATTCCGGAATTTTCAGCAACAGGAAATAATTTAAAATGGTATTATGACTCTAACCTCCAAAATTGGATTTGCGACGGAAATATTTTAAATATCCAGCACAATCAAGAAGGAGAATATTCTTACTATGTTGTTCAGACTAACGAAGAAGGTACCTGCATAAGCGACCCGATAAATCTCAGTTTTAGTATAATGGATGCTATCAGTGCGGATGTTGTGGTATCTAATGCTAAGTGTTATCAATCCAACGATGGCACTGCTGAGGTAGTAAATCTTAATGGAGATTCTCCTTTTAGTTTCCTTTGGTCCAACGGGGCAGAAACTCAAAACACAACAGGACTGGGTGCAGGTGAACATTCTGTAATTATCCGCGATGCTAATTACTGTATTAAAATCCTTGATTTTGTAATTTCTGAACCCGAAGAACTTGTTGTTGAACTGAATGCAGTTAACGGCTTTTGTCCTTATGATGATTTTATTCGTATAAACACCTCCGTTTCAGGAGGTACTCCTCCTTACAGTTTCTTATGGTCGGATGGTAGTATTTTATCAGATTTGCAAAACGTTCCACACGGAACATACAATATCACAGTTACAGATCAAAACAACTGTCAGGTTATAAAAACAGAAATGTTATATAAACCCGACAATTTTAATGTTCAAGCAAATATAACTAAATCTTCCTGTCCGCTAAACAGTGATGGAAGTATTGCAGTTGAAGTAACTGGAGGGACTCAACCTTACAGCTATGCCTGGTCATCAGGGGCAAATTCAGAAATAGCAGAAAACTTAAGTTCAGGAACATACACTTTAACCATCACGGATTTTTATGATTGTGAATATACAAAAGACTTTAATTTGACAGACGTTTATTCTATTTGTCTTGTTCCTGCAACAGTATTTACTCCAAACGGAGATGGAAAAAACGATACCTGGCAAATAAAATTTATAGAATTGCATCCGCAAGCCAGAGTTAAGGTATTTTCAAAAACCGGCCAATTAGTGTTCGATGCAAGCGGTTATTCTTCGGATTGGGATGGTAAATATCAAGGTAAAAATCTGCCGTCGGGTTCGTATATGTACATCATTGACCTAAACGATGGTTCTGAACCAATGAGAGGTTTTGTAGATATTATTAGATAATTTTAAAAAACAATATAAAATGAAAAAGTCTATTTTTTTTACGCTGATATCATTAATATGTGTGTTATCAATAGCACAGCAACAGCCGATAATAAGTAATTACCAGTCTAATCCTTACATACTCAATAAGGCATACACAGGATATGTAAGTACTCCTGAAATTTGTCTTACTGCAAAAACATATTTTGTTGGTTTTGCCGATAAAAATCCGGGATTTCAATCATTGAATTTTGCAACACGTAAAGATTATTACGGAATGGGGCTTTCCCTTTATAACGATTACTTTGGAAATACACGCTATACAGGTATTGGGTTAACTTATGCCTACCATCTCGAAATGGGCGATAATTCTATATCCTTTGCTCTGTCTCCAAGATTTTCCCAGTACGGGCTGAATGAATCTAATTATGTTTATTTTGATGACAATGATGACGCTATTTCAAATGCAAATGAACATAAAATGATTTTTGATGCTGATTTCGGCTTTTTATTCTACTCTGAAAATTACGAAGCAGGGATTTCTATCAACAACCTTCTCGAATCGAATATAAGTTTGGGAAACAACGATTCTCAATCAAACAAAATCATTCGTACCTACAACTTAATGGGGAAATATAAACACAATTTAAACGATGATTTTCTAATTCAGCCTGGTCTATTGTTCACATACAATACATATAATCTGTATTATGACCTGAATGTAAAAGCAAAAATTAAAGATTTGGTATGGGCAGGCATAGGATATAAACAAGTTAATGCCTTGAATATAATGTTTGGTATTGATTACAAAAACTACAGTTTTGCATATTCTTACGATTATTATCTTTCTCATTTGTCAGGTTTTAGTCACGGCTCTCATGAGATATTTATAGGTATTCGTTTTAATAAAAGTGAAAGTTATTCTAAATTTTAAGAAACATGAAAAGATTAAAAGCATTTATCCTTTTAATATCAATAATTTTTGTTCAGAATTTAGCTGCCCAACAATCAGATATTCATCTTTTAGATGAAGTAGAGGTTATTAGCACTCGTAATAAAAGTTTATTAAAAAACAGCCCTGAGATAATTAGGATAGTAACAAAGGAAGAAATATCGGAATTAAAGGCAAATACATTGGGAGAGGTTCTGGAATATGTGTCGGGAGTAAATATTGAAACCGGTACGGGGGGTGGTTTTCCAAAAAGAGCTGTGGCAAGTTTAAACGGATTCCCTGCTCCATATACTCTTGTTTTACTTAATGGAACAAGAATTCTTTCCGATCATATTCATACGGGTCAAAATATTAATTTTATTCCTGTAGAATCAATCGAAAGAATAGAAGTAATAAGAAGTTCTGCTTCGGCACAATACGGGAGTGACGCTATTGCTGGAGTTGTTAACATAATTACGAAAGATGCAGGTGAAGAATCCGAAGCTGTTTTATTTGGAGAAAATGCCAGTTATAACACACATAAAATCGGATCATCAATAAAAACTCCGATAAATAATAAAGCTGGTATTTATTCTTTTATTGAGTACGATGAATCCGATGGAATGAAGTTAATTGAACCGGCCAATCGTATTGACTTGATGGGCTATAAAACACTAATCATATACAACAGAGTAAATGCCGAACCAATAAAAAATTTCAGAATTGATGCCTGGCTAAATGCTATGAATACTGCTATGGAATGGACAAACGGCATAAATCGAGGTACTCTTTTTATTCCGAATTTGAATTTAGAATATAAACTAAGTGAAAATCTTTACGTATCCGGAAAAGCTGCTTATACAAAATGGGAATCCGAACGAAATTCAGAATTAAACTCTTTATTTAGACCGGAATTATGGATTGTTTATAAAACAAAAACCGGTAGTTTACTAGGTGGAGTAGATTACTTTTTTAATGATTTTGAAAGAAAAGCAGTTAGTAGAAATTCCCTTTCCGGAATTGGCTCTTACCTGGAATACGAACATAATTTTAATCAAAAATTTATTCTTAATTCAGCGATACGATTTGATTTAATTGGTGATTTAAAACCTGTATTTACTCCAAAAATCACCGGTCTATATAATTTGAATTCTTTCATGAAAATCAGAGCTGGGGCAAGCAGGGGGTTTCATGCTCCTACTTTGCAGGAAATGTACGAAGAAGCTTTCGGACATGGTGGAACTGCATTACGTTTTGGTAATCCAAACCTTAAACCCGAATACTCAACCAGTTATACTATAGGAGCTGATTTAAGATTTTTCAATAAATTATTTATTTATACAAGTGTTCAATATTCATCTGTAGAAAATATGATTGTTCCTGTATTTGCAGGACCATGGACAGAAGATACCACCAAAGATGTATGGAGGCGTGAGAATATACTCAAAGCAGATATAATCCTTGCAGAAATTTCTGCATCCTATCATTTTATCCCTAACTATTCTGTTTATTTTTCCTACAGTTATTCAGACAATTGGTCAAGAGATAATATGGTACAGAAACTTCCATATAATGCAGGTCAGGGAATAACTATAAAACTTAACGGGAAACAAAGTTTAGGTAAATCAATTTCATTAAATCAATTTATCAGTCTAAATACAGCACATGGTCGTAGTGCCTGGAAATGGTCTCCTGCATCAGGTAATCCCCATGACGACCTTACGGGTAGAATTATTGAACTCAATGATTTTCAAAAAATTGATGCAGGTATTGGGATAACTTTCAACAACAAGTATCAATTCTATTTTAACATGTATAATATTCTCGGACAAGAAATTCAATACCTCGACGATGCACTGTTTACATTATACGGAGAACCTACCTATAAATTTGGTTTAAAAATAAAATTATAACAACTTCGCTAAACACAAAAAGGCTGCCTGAAAAGACAGCCTTTTTTATTAGTTATAAGAATAAAATTCTTATTCGTCTTTTTTGTTTTCGTAACGTTTTTGATAACGATTGCGGAATTTGTCAACACGACCTGTTGAGTCAACCAATTTCATCTTACCAGTATAAAATGGATGTGAGGTGTTTGATATTTCAAGTTTATAAAGAGGATATTCAACACCGTCAATCACAATAGTTTCTTTTGTTCTGCAAGTTGACTTTGTAATAAACACGTGGTCATTCGACATATCTTTAAACGCGACCAAACGATAACTTTCCGGATGTATGCCTTTTTTCATTTCAATATAATTTTAACTGTTACATTTTAGGGCTGCAAAGATAAATAATAGTTTTATTAACTCCAAATAATTTAATCCAAAAATTTTCTGGTAATTTGTATTAGTAACTTAATTTTTTACAATTTTATAATTGAATACTTTATCTTTTTGAAGTATTTTTAAAATGTAAATCCCAGATTTTAATTCAGATATATCTAATAAAAATTCAGAATAATCTGGATAAATAATAAGTTTATCCTGTAATTTTCCTTCAGATGAGTAGATTTCAACAAAAATTGGATTTAATTCTGTTTTTTGAGATTTAATAATTATAAAATCTATAATAGGATTATGAATTATCGAAAAAGGATTTTGTAAATCATTATTTATGATATATGTTGTTGACGATTCCTGAAAATTAGCTGTAATTATTCTGTTATTCTGGGCTATAAAACTTAATATTGGATTTGATGAAATCTCAAAATCATTTTCAGTCCAGTTGTAAAATAAAAAACCTTCTTCTGGAGTTGCCATTAGATTAACTTCTTCACCTACCAGATAATCACCGGAACCAGTTACGATACCGGAAAATGGAGGATTCACTAAAACAGATATTTGAACACTTTCAGCTTGTTGCATATCATTCAATACCCATACAGGTCCGTAAGGATCGCCTCCATACATAATTATTCCATTCGAAGAATTTCCATATAATAAAGCATTATCGTACAATATATTTCCTGTACCTTCGTCAAAATGATATAAAGCCATGGTAAATTCATCGTCTGATAGCACAATCTGGGGATTATAGTCAGAAGAATATCTGATTATATTAGAAATTCTTAACTCATCCAAAATTCCATTAAATGAAGGATAATTACTATTATCATAATCATGTTTTTCAGCTCCTAAAACGATATAAGGGTCGTTAGGCCAAGTATGTTCTCTATCGTTTCTGTAACTAATATCTCCAGTTACGTTTGTAACAACGCTTTTGTCAAGGATACCATCAACAAAAACTTGTAAAAGTCCATAATTAGAATCCCTAGTTAAAGCTATATAATGCCAATTTCCATCTGCAACAAAAGCTTCTGAAATGATAGTATAGGAATTAAATCCGTTATTAACACCAAAAGCAATTTTGCCATTTACTAATGAAATTCCGTAATCGCCATAGTCACCAGCCCCAAATATATCTCTATCAATAATTACGTGCCCCAATGTCCAGTCATCGTTTTCTCCTTGATTTGCAATATAACCTAAAGGATTATCTGCTATATTTGCTTTCATTTGAAACTCAATGGTAAAACTGTAACCTACATCAGCATTTTTGTGAGGGTTGTCAATTGGGATTTTTACTCTGTCAATATCTCCCTGTCCGTTTCCGAAAAATCGTAAAGCAAAGTTTTGCGATAAAGTAATGTTTATCACAACTAACAATTCTAAACAAATAATAATCTTTTTAAACATAAAAATTAAATTATTTAATTATATTAACAATGTACTTTTTTTAAATAAGTTCTTTTTAAATTTTAGAAAAATTTATACCCTTAGCTAATTCTGATACAAACTGTTCATACTTTGAAAATAAAAAATTTTGAATAAATAACATCATTATTAACAACAAAATTATGGATTTGTAAAATTTAACCAAAAAATTAACGAAACCCTTTTCCCATAGGGATCTAATACAAATGCTTGGGTAGTATTAAATATTTGCTGAAATCCTAAATTTAGATTTTTATAATGTTCGAGGATTTCTTTCAAAAATGATAAGTTATAAACTACTCCAAAATCAAAAATATTTTCATGCGATTTAATATTTTTTCTACTTATTAAAGCTGTTAATAATAGTGTTAGGAATATATTTTTCATAATACAACTTACTAATTTGATCTCTCTAAAACCCATTCTTCAAAATAAGATGATGTAATAATATTTCCATCTTCGGCTCCATTAGGAAAAAATAACCACCATTTTTCTTTATTTTTATCAATTATTTCTCTATTAAGAGTTAAATGCAAGGACCCCATAGGTATAATCCCCCAAAGAATAATCCTTTTTTCATAACTATCAGGATCGCAATATAAATAGTCTCTACCGCTATAATCCATTGGTATAGGATAAAATACTTGAGAAAAATATTTTGCGACATTTGAATTTTTTAAAATTTTTAATTCAACGTAAAAATAATTAAATGGGTCTGATAAATCATAATTTGCAGGTATTATTTCTACTTCGTAAATATAATTATAAACAGTGTCTGAAATTATTTCGCCTTGATCATTAAATTCTACAGCATGAATCTGTGTAATTTTCCATGTCCCTTTTAAATGCTGCATAATTTCCTCTACAATGTATTGAGGATGTGAATATTTTTCCTTACATCCAAGTAATGAGCCAAGTGTAATTGCTAATAAGAATAAATATCTTTTCATTAGTACATAATTTAATCATGAACATTTGAAATACCAACTCCTATTTTCACTGTAAAATGCCATCCTTGAGGATACTTATACAAATTATTATATCCCGTTTCTGGATCGGGAGCAAAAGGAAATTCTTTTCTGAAATATCCATCGCTATAAATACCCTGCCCTGTTTGGGTACTATGTAATTTATCGTGTAATGGCAGTAACTGTAGAGTCTGTTCTTCTGATACCTTATCCATATAAAGATAAACATATTTTTGCAATTCAAATACTATATTTACGTACTTTAAATTTATGTTAAAACGTCCGCCAATGTTAAAATTTCCGGTAGAGAAAACAGAATAAATCCCATTAAAATACCTATCTTCAGCATAACTTATGTATTCATTAAACTTATATTTGTATCCGGAACTAAATTCTCCTTTGTACTGAGTATAACCCCAAACTAATCCAAATCCAAAAAAACCGGCAATGGGTATAACAATATCAAAATTATATGTATATGTATTCAAATCAACATCAATTACTCTTTGATCACCGTTTAATAAAATTGAATTAGTACTGCCTTTCAACTTGCTAAAAGTTACTCCTAATGTCATTGACATTATAAAAAACTCAAAACCATGAGAAAAGTTATTTTTAAAATAAAAATCATCACCCAAAGGCTTAATTAAATTATTTTTGTTAATCTCATTATAATAGGAAAAGAAATTATTCAATGATTTCCAATAAATCTTTTTATTAAAATTAATTCCCCCATAATAATATATGCCATAAAAAATATCATCACCCGACAATAGTCGGTTTTTTGTGTTTTTAATTGAATTACCCGAAAGATTGGGAAAATCCAAAACATCCCGGGAATTTGCAGAAAAAAAACACATTATAAAAATTGTAAAAAAAACGAAATTTCGCATAAAATGACTTTTATAAAAGTTCGTAAAAAATTTTTATTTTATTAACAGTTTATATTATAAATTGTTTAAAAAATTACACCTATTCAATACAAATTATAGTTTAGCTAAAAAGCTTGTTATAAAAAATCAAAACATTTTATTGCTGAATAACCTAAATTATTCATTAAAATTTTAATTATTGATAAAAATAATCTTGTATTTTTTCTATGGTGCTTACAAAAATTATTATAAAAATAATACTAGCAAGGCTTATATATGATTTTGGAAAGTTATTAAGAATGCTTTATTAAAAAGAAGATAAAATAAACTTTACTTATTTAATTAGCTTAAATTAAGATTTATCAATAGAATTTGAAAAATTTATTTACAAGCATGTATGTATATGGGATGAACGGATTCCCTCTGCTTTAGATTTTTTAAGTTTAAAGTAAAAATAGAAACTTTTTGGATAAAATTTCAAACCACGAGTATTAGTGCGATGAAAAAATTTAATTATTTTTTTTTTAGAACAAAAAAATATCAATATTTCTTTGAATCAATAAGTTCGCCATTTTCGTTATACATTTTCCACTCGCCGGTTTTTTCGCCATTTTTATAGTACATTAAATAACGTAAAACTCCATTATCGTCCCAAATTTTCCAGGTACCGTGTTTTAGATTGTTTTTGTAACGGGCAAGTGAAACAAGAGTACTTTTTTCGTTATATTTAAGCCATTTGCCGTGTTTCTGTCCATTTTTATAAGAACGAACTTCCTTTATATTTCCATCAGGGAAATAAACATAATACTTGCCCTGAATTAGTCCGTTTTTTACTGTTGTCTCCGACTTTATACTGATACCATCCTGATAAAACTCTCTAAACTTACCTGTAAACAGTTTCCCTTCGTAATAAACCAGTCCGTCTTCTTTTATTTCTTGTGAAAACGTCAATAGCGAAATTAAAACCAAAATTAAAACACAAAAAAATCTTTTCATTATACAGAACATATTAAAAAAATAATAGTATCTTAAGAATGCAAGATACTATTATTTTAACAGATTACATTTAATAATTTAAAAAACTTTATTTATCTCGATATTCAATGAACTACCGGCATTTATTTCAACGCTTTTTTCTTCATACGAAATATAAGAAATTTTCAATTTCGAAATTTCTTTATCGGTAGAAACAGGGATATAAAAATTACCCTCAAAATCAGTATAAACAACCTGATTTAATTCTTCGACCAAAATCTTAACTCCGGTAAGAGCTTCTTTTGAAACAGAATCAACAATTTTACCACTTATGCTTACAGAACTTTCGCTTTTTGCTTTTTGTTCTTTGTCTTTGATGTTTCCTGCAAAAGCTATAGAGATTGTTAAAATTAAAACTAAACTTAAAACAGTTTTCATAATTTTACTTTTTGTTATACTGCAAAAGTAAGTTGTTGTTTTATTGACATTATTACGATAATTTTATTTTTATGTTAAGTTATTGTTAACTTATTTAAAGTCATATACAATTTTCAGTCTGAAAGTTCGTGGTTTTCTCAGACTGGAGAACAGCTGGTCTTCAGCCATGTAGGATACAAAAACATTTTCTTCGGTTTCATTAAGCAAATTATCTATCTTGAAACCGATTTGTAAGTTATCTTTTATTTTAAAATTAGAATTAAAGTTCAAAGAATGAAAAGAATTAGAATAAATATCAGGACGGTCGGCAATACCGGCATAAAGTAATGTGCGACCTTGAACATTATAAAATAATCCGGCTTCTATTCTATTCCATATTCCTTTATTACCCTGATACATAATTCCAAAATTTATAATATGAGGAGCTTGACCGGCCATATCTCTATACTTAGAAATTTCCTGACCCGAACGTGCATTTTCAACTCGCGAGTCAAATTCGGTTTTGCTTAACTCTATGCGAGAGTAAACATAGGTATAATTAAAATTTAGTCCAAAACCTGCAAGACTTTTTGAAATAAAACCCATATCGGTTTTAAGTTCGGCTTCTGCTCCGACAAGTTGTCCATTACCAACATTACGAGGTTGATAGGCTCCTACCTGAGTTGCAAACTGAACTATCTCTATTGGCTTTTCAAACAATTTACCAAAAGCACTCAAAGAGACAAAATTACTGACTTTGCCAAATAGTTCCCAGCGAATGTCAAAATTATAAATATCGGTGCTCACAAGTTTTCCATTCCAATATTCTATTCCGGCAATATCATTTGCATCACGAAACATTCCGCCTATAAATGTTCTGCCGCTTATGGGATCAAAAATTTCGGCATAAGACATTTCTTTAAATGAGGGACGAGCAACAGTTTTAGACGCATTTAATCTAAGATTCTGTTTTTCGCTGATGGAGTAAATTACATTGATGGTAGGGAATAATTTTGTTTCATTAATAACAATATCATTATTTAATACATTATAACCCAATTGATCTCGCCCCGTGTATAACTGAATATAATTTTCCAATCTCAATCCTGCAATAAACTTAAAACCGGCAAAAGGAGAAAGCTCAGTTGAAAAATAAGCTCCCGAAGTATTTGAATAAGAAACAAATTGATTTGGATTATTGGGGATAAACGGAGCTTCGTAGGTAGTACCGGAAATTATGTTATCATTTTTAGGCCATAAATTTTCGGGTTTAAATATTTCGTCTGGATCCCCTATTAATTCAACATTGCGAATGTTGATCATAAAATTTTTAATCATAAAAGATCTATTTTTGAAAGTATTACTAATTCCGAATTTTAATTTTGTTTTCATACTTCCTATTTTGGTATTTTTAGTAGCTCCAGCAAGGGCAGATATGTTATATTCAGTTAGTTTTCGCCAGATTCTTTCCGGGAATCCCGACTCTGTACTGATAGAATACACTCCCTGACGGTCTTCGTAACGTGTAAAACGAACATCCGGATCTCGTATTAAACTCAGAGTAGGAGAAATTTTCCAATCCAGTACCAGATCTTTCTTTTCGATATTGTGTTTGCCATCAATAAGAATATTCGAAATACTTCTTTGACTAAAATCAAGAGTATGAACAATCCCACTAAAATTAGTTCCCTGGCTTGTTTTATCATAATCAAAAATAGCTGCCCCTTTTTCGGCATTTTGAATATGTAAAAGATTTATGCGATATTTAGAATTTTTGGTTTTCAATGCAAATCCGGCAAGCGTGTTAATAAAAACTTCCTCTTTACTGAGATTTCCATGTTGAAATTCGCGACGTTCGAGTTCAAATTCGTTTTTGTTTGCAGGTAATCCGTACCTTGCAAATAAAGCATCCTCGTACATATCGGTGGAATATTTATAAGATAAAGCAAAATTATATCCGAGATTATATTTTCCAAAAACAGTTTGATTACCAAGATTGTAACTTCCTTCAAAATCCATTAAGCTTTTTGATTTTTTAGCAGCCATTTCAGGATTAAATTTACTGAGAATTTCTCTATAACGTATTGCCTTTTCACCATCGGGGCGACCAATGACTTCGGCAAAATGAGGAATTTTTGTTTCGGCAGGAATTGTTCTGGTTCCGTCGTCAATGCCTAACAAATCGAGTTTACCGCCGGAATAAGTAAGAAAGTTTTCGTTAAAATGTACGGCCGGTTTATAAGCTCCCGAAATAGAAAGAGAATTTGTTTTTTCGTCGGGAAAATCCTTGGTTTCGATGTTTATAACACCTCCGGTAAAATCAGCAGGGATATCGGCAGAAAAAGTCTTTATCACAATAAGATTGCTTATGATATTTGTAGGAAAAAGATCCATTTGAACGGTATTTCTGTCGGGGTCTAATCCGGGTATGTCAAGTCCGTTTAAAATGGTTTTAGTATAACGATCG
Organism: uncultured Bacteroidales bacterium; assembly: GCA_937982115.1. Lineage (GTDB taxonomy): Bacteria > Bacteroidota > Bacteroidia > Bacteroidales > ML635J-15 > Bact-19. The sequence goes on from CALJNE010000019.1 coordinate 87,786, forward strand.
CCTAATCCTCTAACAAAAACATATTTTCCTCCGCTTACGGAAACTCCCGTAATGCGTTTCATAGTTTGAGCCACATCGGAATCTCCGGTCTTTTTAATTCCCACTGCAGAAATTCCGTCAATAGTATTTACAGAATTTCTTTTCATTGCTACCAGAGCATTTTCGGTATTACGTACTTCTTTAGCCACAACAGTAATTTCGCTAAGCATTATCCCTTCCTCGGTCATCATGATATTATCTGCAACAAAAACCTGCCCTGGTTTTAGATTTATGTCGGAAATAACATAAGTTTTGTATGAAATGAAAGAAATTTCTAAAGTGTAATTTCCCGGAGGTAATTGTATTGAAAATTTTCCGTCCAAATCTGTAGTAGTACCAAGAGAAGTTCCTTTAACCACAATAGCTACGCCGGGCATAGATTCGCCGGATTTAGAATCATAAACACTACCCCTGATAATTGCATTCTGAGATACGCCAACAACAGACATTAAAAATAAAATCCCGATAAAAAAAATTTCCTTCATCATAATACTTTTTATTAAACAGACAAAACTCGCAAGACGAATCCTGCGAGTTTTATTGATAAATATTTTATTATTTTATTTAAAATCAACGAGTTCACCATTCTGGTTTGCCCAGGTGAATGTAAATTTAGATTTATCAGCACCTACAGTGTTTGCTTTAAGAGCTACAGCAGTTGCATATTGATGAACACCATTTTTGAAAATAGCACTCAAATCAACACCTTCGGCAGGAGTAATTTGTAGGTTGTTGAATGTTAAAATTCCGTTTGTAAAATTATCTAATGTTGCAGTGCCAGACAATGATAAATCTCCTCTACCATCACTTGTTGCAGGATCAGTAAATCCGAAGAAATAAATTTTTTCGAATGTACCTCTTGCCCCGGCTCTGAAATCGCCTAATTCAGAATTATGATGACCTTTAACAGAGCCATTCTTTACTGTATGAGCAGCCATCAGAGAACCTTCCGGACCGTCAATTTCAAGTGCGTGGTCTGTATTAGAACCACAAATAACTATAAAGTTATCGAGAGTTCCTGCCCATCCTTGATCTGTATCAATTCCATCATCTTCAACATTCCATACCAAAACATTTTTCACATTTACGGTTCCACCGAAAATTTCGATTCCATCATCTTGGTTAGATACAATTTCTATATTTTCAACAACAGTTCCTCTTCCTACCCCCCCGAGTGTAAGTCCGTTGATTTCGTTTCCTTCGCCAATATTAGCACCGCCATGACGAATAGAAACATACTTCAACACACCGGAATTGTCGTCGGGGTTGTTTCCGCCATACAAGCCATTCTGGTCTGATGCCGGAATACCTTCGATCTGAACAGAAGCTGCTGCTGCAGAAATAGGAGCATTACCTAATATTATTAATCCGCCCCATAACCCGCTCATGTTTGGATCCATATTCGGGCTTGCAATCATTCCGGGTTCAATTTCATCTGCAATTGAAGTAAAAATAATAGGTTGAGTTGGAGTTCCTTCAGCAAAGATCTGTGCTCCGCGAGCAATAATTAATGCAGTTGCATTTGCACCTGTTCCGGCCTGACCTTTAACAATAACACCCGGTTGAATTGTTAAAGTAACTCCGGAAACTACAGAAATTCTTCCTGCCAGAATGTAGGTTTTCCCAGTTTCCCAGGTTGTGTTTTCTGTAATGTTTTGAGAGATAACGATTGTTGTTTCCGGTTCTTCCGCCGGATCTTTAGGCTTACACGAATTCATTACGTAAACCAAACTTGCAAAAACCAAAATTAAACTAAATACTTTTTTCATAATACTTGTTTTAAAATTTATGAAGCAAAAAAACAATCTCTTATTCTAAACTTTTTTAATTTGATAATAATTTTATGTTATCTAATAGTTAAATTTTGGGACATAAAATTTAAAATCTTAACACAAACTTAAAGGACATTTTTTCTGTTATTGATTAATCATATTTATAATTGGGACAAAAAAAAATTAGGTTTATGGAAAAATTTTCAATCTTATTAATAGATGATGATGAAGATATTCTGGAGTTTCTGGAATATAATTTCAAAAAAGAAGGTTTTATTGTTTATACAGCGAAAGATGGGATTTCGGGATTAAAATCCGCAATAGAATATAACCCATCGGTAATAATAATTGACATAATGATGAAAGGGATGGATGGCATTCAGCTTTGCGAAGAACTACACAAAAGAAAAGATCAGGTTACCGGTTATAAAATGTTTTTGACAGCCAGAGGCGAAGACTTTTCACAAATTGCCGGATTTGAATCTGGAGCTGATGACTTTGTGGTTAAGCCTGTAAACCCCAAAGTATTGATAAAAAGAGTGGAAGCTCTTTTGCGAAGAGATAAATCTTTTTCGAAAACCGAAAAAGAAAAATCAATAATAGATTTAGGAGTTATTAAAATTGACAAAGACCAATTTATTGTTTGGAAAAACGACAAACAAATAATTTTACCGCGAAAAGAATTCAAACTTCTGGAGCTTCTTGCTTCTAAGCCCGGAAAAGTTTTTCATCGCGACGAAATTTACGATGAAGTTTGGGGAGACTCCTATGTTGGTGAAAGAACCATTGATGTTCATATACGCAAACTTAGAGACAAAATAGGAGACGATATAATAAAAACAGTCAAAGGTATTGGATATAAAATAGAAATATCAAAATAAATCAGTCGTTTTTTTTCATTGCATTCCAACCCTGAGCTTTCAGCTCAATTTCTGAACCTGTTGGGGTAACCAGAACTTTTGTAATATCTTCTGTCATGTACCCAATAATGCTTATATCGGCATGTTTTTCTATTTTTTCTTTCATTTCTATAGGGGCAGTGAATAAAAGTTCATAATCTTCGCCCCCATTCAAAGCTGCGGTAAGAGCATCAATTCTCAAATTTTCGGCAGCTGATGCTGTTTGAGGATTTAACGGAATTTTTTCGGAATATATTCTACAACCTAAGTTTGAATTTTTACATAAATGCAACAGTTCAGAAGATAGACCATCGGAAATATCTATCATTGCATTTACCTTTATGTTATTTTCTTCAAGAAAACTAATTATATCCCTGCGAGGTTCAGGCTTAAGCTGTCTTTCGATTAGATAATCGAAACCACCGAAATCCGGTTTTATATGACTGTCTTGAAGAAAAATTTCTTTTTCTCTTTCGAGAATTTGTAATCCCATATAAGCTGCTCCGAGATCTCCGCTTACGCAAATAAGGTCGTTCTTTTTTGCCTCCGAACGGTAATAAACCTTATCTTTTTCGGCAAAACCAATGGCAGTTATATTTATGAACAATCCTGATAAAGAGCTTGTAGTATCGCCACCAATTAACACTACTCCAAATCTTTCGCAGGCGAATTTTATGCCTTTATAAATTTCTTCGACAGCTTCAACAGAAAATTTTGCACTTAATGCTATTGAAACCGTTATATATTGAGGAACGGCATTCATTGAATACAAATCACTTAAATTCACAACTACAGACTTATAACCAAGATGTTTTAGCGGAGTGTAAATTAAATTAAAATGAACCCCCTCTACAAGTAAATCTGTTGTAACAACTGTAAGTTTATTGTTTGTTTCAAAAACGGCTGCATCATCACCAATACCTTTAATAAGGCCTTCCTTGCTTTGATTAAAATCTTTTGTAAGATGATCAATTAATCCAAACTCTCCCAATTCAGAAATTTCCCTTAATCTTTTATTGTTTTCCATTTACGGCAATATTTTTGTTAATATTGTTACAAAAATAAAAGTTTTAACTATATTTGTTTATCATATTTAGGATTAAAATTTAATAACATGAAATTATTTGCCCGTTTAATTCTTATTTTGAGCATTATTATCAACAATCAACTGTTTTCGCAGAATATCTCATTCCTTAACAACTATTTAGGAAATGTAATGATATTTGATAACGGTAAAATTAAACAAATAGAACACCTGCCTTTAAGATCTCATAAGATTGGGAACACAATTATGGCTTATGAAGACAATGCGGGGAATTTTAAAATATATTACAATCAATTTGTGAATTCTATCTCGAATTTTGTTTCCGATTATTTAGTGAGTGATACTTATGTTGTTTTTAGATTAAACACTCAATTAAAAGTTTTTGATAAAGGCACAGTAAAAACATTAAGTGTATATTCTCCTAAGTTTTCTTTAGGCAACGATTTAATTATGTGGTTTGATGATATGGAAAAACGACTAAAGTCCTATTACGATAATAATATCTACGAACTTGATGATGCTCTCGCCAGCGGAACATACAAAGAATTTACTGCCGTTGAAAATATTGGAGCATTTCATGATAATCAAGGCTATTTTAATGTTTTTTTCGAAGGTAATATAGAGAAAATTTGTTTTTCCGACAGGTTAAAATCATTCTCCGCAAATCGAAATATTCTTGCTTATATCGAAGAGCCTGTAAATGCTTTCAGAGTTTTTTATTATGGAGAAATTATTGACCTCGAAAATTTTGAACCGCAATCTTTCAAAACAGGTAATGATTTTGTAGTTTATATTGATGCAAGTAATTACCTCAAAATTTTTTATGATTTTAAGACTGATATTATTTCGTTTGATAAGCCAATTTTTTATGAAGCTGTTGATAATCTTGTAGTATTTGCTGTTCAAAATTATTTTAAAGTTTACCATAAAGGAAATGTTTACACTCTGGAAAATTATATTCCCGAAGATTATAAATGCAATAACAATGTATTAGTTTACAAAGATCAGATGGGATATCTAAAATTTTTCGATGGCAATAAAACAGAAACAATTACCTACGAAAAAGTTTCTGATTTCGAGCTTCACGGTTCTTTGCCTAAGTTCAGATATGGAGTTAATTCCGAAAGTATTTATTTTAATTCAAAACTCTACAACAACGATTGATGGCTGTATTAGACCATGAATTAGTATCAAAACTGGCTTTAGAATGTGGTTTTTGTGATTGCGGTATTTCAAAAGCCGATATTCCCGACAAATACATTAAAAATTATGAAAGCTGGATCACTGCAAACAATAATGCAGGAATGGAATATTTGAAAAAAAATATTTCTATCAAAAGCATATCAGACATCACCGGCTTCGAGGCAAGATCAATAATTTCCTTAATAACTTCGTATTATCCGGACAGAATATCTGATTTTAAAAATTTCAAGATTGCGAAATATGCTCTCGGAAAGGATTATCACAAAGTACTAAAAATAAGAGGACAAGAACTAATTGAAAAACTTAAACAACATTACCCCGAAGCAGAATTTAGGTTTTTCACAGATTCCGTTCCGCTGAGCGAAAGATATTTTGCCGTGCAAGCTGGATTAGGTTTTATAGGTAAAAATTCCTGCCTCATAAATCCGGATTACGGTTCTTATGTTTTTGTTTCGGATATAATAACAAATCTCAAAAGTGATAAATATGATATTACTTTAGATAAAGACTGCGGCAGCTGTACTTTATGTGAAAAATCCTGTCCTACCCAAGCCCTCGAAAATGTTTTTTTAAATGCAAATAGGTGCATAGCATATCACACTATTGAATCCAGAGACGACATTCCAGAGAATATTGCAACCGCTATGGAAAATCAACTCTTTGGATGTGATATTTGTCAGGATGTATGCCCATTTAATAAAGATAAGAAAAAACACACAAACCCTGATTTTAAGCTTTGCGAAGAAATAGAAAACTTCGACATAAACTTACTTTATAACATGAGCAATCGTCAATTCCTAAAAATTTACAAGAATACCGTATTAACAAGAGCAGGCAGAGAAAAATTGCTAAAAACTTACAATATTATTATGAGAAAACTCAACAATACTAAACCCATTTAACAAGACCTGAATCCTGTGGATATGGTAGTAAATCGTTTTTAGCGTAAATTCTCACAGCATAATTATAGAATCCTGGTTTTTTAGTACTTCCAACTATTTCGTAGCGAGCAATTTTGTTATTTATTTCAACCAGTTTACCAGGATATTTAGCAAGAATGTTTGCATTGATTTTATCAGTACTGTCTGTTACAACAACTTCAACGCCAACATCTTCGGGGCTTAGCATATTTAAGTCAAGAGTAACTTCTCCGTAGAAGTTTTCGTTTAAATTCATGGGCTGAGTTTCGTAATCGGGAAATCTTGCACTAATAACTTTAACGTCGTCCCAGATTCTTCGAACATTACGTTTCCATTCGGCAATTTTTACAGCCATCTCATATTCGTTCTTTTTCATTTCTAGACTGCGGTCATATAATTTGAAGTAATATTTTTGAATGTAATCATCAATCATTCGCTTTGTTGTAAATTGCGGAGCTATTTCAGCGATGGAATTTTTAATAATTTTTATCCATTCGTGAGGGATACCGTTTTCGTCGCGATTATAGAATAGAGGAACTATTTCGTTTTCGAGCAAGCTAAATATTACCTGAGCATCCAATTCGTTCTGGAAATCCTGATTTTGGTATGTTCTTTCGGCTGGCAATGCCCAACCGGCATTTTCTCTGTATCCTTCGACCCACCAACCGTCTAAAACGCTGAAATGGAGAACTCCGTTCATCACGGCTTTCATTCCGCTTGTTCCGCTTGCTTCCATTGGTCGTGTAGGAGTATTTAACCATATATCAACTCCTTGAACAAGTTTTTTTGCAAGATTTATGTCATAATCTTCAATAAATATTATTTTTCCCAAAAATGCTGGCATCTTCGACATTTCGACAATTCTCTTTATAAGTTTTTGACCTGCTAAATCGTTTGGATGAGCTTTACCGGCAAATAAAATTTGTACCGGCATGTTTTTGTTGTTAAGAATTCTTGCCAATCTGTCGGGATTTCTGAGTAGCAAATCTCCGCGTTTGTAAGTAGCAAAACGCCTTGCAAAACCAATGGTCAAAACATGTTCGTTGATTTTTTCCTGAATATCCACTAAATATTTAGGATCATCATAACGCCTAATTATATTTTGTTTTGCTTTTTCTTTTACGTAATTAACAAGTTTTCTTCTGAAGTGTTGACGCAATTTCCAGATAACGGCATCGTCAACATCATGAATCTTTCTCCAGTGGTCGGGATTTGAAAGGTCATTCAGGAATTCAAGTCCAAAAGTGTTTAAATAGAGTTCTTGCCATTCTTTTGCCGCCCAAGTTTTAAAATGTACTCCGTTAGTAACATATCCAACATGATTTTCCATAGCAAAATATCCCGGCCATAAATCCACAAACATTTTTTTGGAAACTTCGCCATGTAATTTCGACACTCCATTAATTTCTTGCGAAACGTTTGATGCAAGATAGCTCATAGAGAATTTTTCCTCGGGTTTCAATTTTCCGAGTTTCATCATTTCTTCCCACGTAATTTTCAATCTTTCGGGATAATGAGCCATATAAACACGCATCAGGTTTTCATCGAAAGCATCGTGTCCGGCAGGAACGGGAGTATGAGTAGTAAATAGAGTTGATGCTCTGATAATTTCGAGAGCCTCGTCAAATTTAAGATTACGTTTTGTACGCAACAATCTCAATCTTTCTAAACCGATAAATGCAGCATGACCTTCGTTGCAGTGATAAACATCGGGATAAATTTTTAATTCATGTAAAGCTCTAACTCCTGCAACGCCAAGAATCATTTCTTGTTTAAATCGCATTTCGCTGTCGCCGCCGTATAATTGAGATGTAATATAGCGATCTTGTTCCTGATTATCTTCAGTGTCGGTATCAAGCAAATAGAGTTTAACTCTACCAACGTTGACTTCCCAGATTTTAACATAAACAGTACGTCCAGGAAAGTTCACAGCTGTCTTTAATTGAGCACCGTTCGCGTCACGAACAGGAAGTATAGGCATTTTGTCGAAATTTTGAGGTATGTATTCAGCTTGCTGATCACCGTAAGAAGTAAGTTTTTGCTTAAAATATCCATAACGATAAAGCAAGCCTATACCAACCATATCAATATTTGAATCGCTGGCTTCTTTAAGATAATCCCCGGCAAGAATTCCTAAACCCCCGGAAAAAATTTTAATAGAGTCTATTAAGCCGAACTCCATGGAAAAATATGCTATTTTCGGAGGTTTTTTATTTTCAGCCTCTTTCATATAAACTTGAAAATCATTACACACCTCCTCGTACATTTTTATAAAGCAAGCATCGTTTTCCAATTCGGACAACCTCTCTGAACTAATACTATCGAGGAAAACTACGGGATTATATTCGGATTTTTTCCAGAGTTCCGGACTAATATATTTAAACATCTTTGCAGCCTTTGGATTCCACGACCACCATAAATTCAAGGCAAATTTATCAAGACATTTGAATTTTTCGGGTAGAATTGTCTGAACTTCAATCTTCCTCCAAACCGGTTCCTGTACTTCCGAAACAGCAGTTTCCGTAATTTTTCTGATAACAGGTTTTCGCAAGATAATATCATGACGCTCTTTAATTTTCTGAAAAGCAATATTATATGCTTCGAGGTATTCATAGATAAGGTTTTTCCAAAGAGCTTTCGATGCTGCATTTTTTGCGCATTTACGAAAAACTTCAATATCCCCATCGGTCAGGCGTGAAAAATTCTCAACATTGTTAACGATTTCTGTAATGACAAAATCAGAATTTTCATCAGTACGATCAATAACTTTGACACATTTTTCTGTTTCGGAGTAATTTTTCATCCATTTACCAAAACCTGCCAAACTTGTTGTGATAGTAGGAATTCCGAAAGCTGTAGATTCAAGAGGCGTATATCCCCAGGGCTCGTAATACGAAACAAAAGCTGTGAGATCTAATCCCGGAAGTAAATCATAATATTTTGTATTGAAAATTCCATCATCACCGTTAAGATAAGAAGGAACAAAAACAACCTTAACCTTATCATCGGGAGAATTGAATAATTCGTTTTCAGCTAATCTCCTTAAAATGGGATCGTATTCCGGATCGTGTAAATTATGAGTTAAATATTTATTTAGAATGTGCTGATCGCCTTCGATTTTGTTGATTTTATTATAAAGATTCTTTATCGGTCCGTAATGATTAGCAGGAACAAGAATATATGCTAAAACTTCTTTTTTAACACTTTTGCTTTTATTTATCTGTCCCAATGAATCAATGAATAAATCATATCCTTTATTATAAAATTCGTACCTGCCTGAAGTGGCAACAATAATTGGTTCGTGTTCAAATTTGTAGTCGGCAAGGGCTTCGGCAACAGATATAAAAAGTTTTCGGGCATGAAGACGTTTTTGAATATACTCCTCATCAACAGGCACAAAATTGTCTTCAAATCCGTTTGGGGTAATCTTGTCTACATTTTTTCCCAAAAACTGAATACATTCCTGAGCAGTGATTTCGCTGACAGTAGTAAACACATCGGCATTCTGAGCACTAATTTTTTCGAGGCTTTGTTTAGAAACAATGTTAAACTCTACTGATAAAAGATCTCCGTTTAGTTTGTCGAGGTTTTTATATAAAGGCATTCTATTTCCGGCAACACAACGGCCAATAACAGTTGCATGAGTCGTGAAAGCTGTAGCTATTTGAGGCATTTCGTTTTTTAGGTACAGAATTCCTGTACCTGTCATCCACTCGTGGAAATGGGCGATAATTTTATCGTGAATTGAAGAGTAAAATCTAACAAAACTTTCAATAACTTTTCCGGAAGCATAACCAAACAAAGCTGGTTCGATGTAATCCCATTGTCCGGACAATGAATCGAGTTTATATTTCTCCCAGAATTCATAAAAAATCTGATCTTTTTGACTGATATAATTTGAAAAATCAACCAACAATGCAACCGGATTACCGGGAATTTTCCAACGTCCGACTCTTACTCTCAAATTTTCAGAATCGAGTTTTCGTTTCCAGTCCGAAAACAAAGAATTGTCTTCTTCGAACTCCGGATGTTCTTCGTTATCTCGCCAAACATCGGGACCAATTAAAATTAATTTGCCGCAATTTTTCGAGAGTGATATAGATTTTGTACTAAGTACTGTATGTATTCCACCAACTTTGTTACAGACTTCCCAACTTACTTCAAAGATATAATCAGGTTTAAGGTACTTGTGTTCCATATTTTTTATTATTTTAATAAGTTGCAAATATAATACGATTTGAAAATTTTTTGGTAATGAGTTTTGATCAATAACAAAAACTTAATATAAATTTAACAGAAAAAGCGTTGAGTTATAATTATTGTAAGCTCAAAAGTCATGACCTTTTTCAAATTAGAAGATTCGCAAAATTTTTAGTGCAACTCGATTTTCATATAAAAATTAAAAACCAAAAACTCAGTTTTTTTCTATTATGAACTATGTAACCATGGAGTTCAAAAATAAAATACTCAAAAAGTCATCATTTTTATTTTGCTAATTACTTTTTGAAAATAGAAAATACCTTATTTTTCAATTATATTTCATATAATTCAAAACTTAGGAAAACATAGTTATTTATCAAATTTTCTTCAAAATTAACTTTGAATCTAATGTTATTTGATTTCCATTTTCGCTTTATCGCAATATAATCTGGATATGATGAAAAATTATTATCCAGAAAGTCTTTGTACAATGTCTCCATTTTCAAATATTTTATCCACGCCAACCTCACCTCCAAAAGCTTATAATAATTCGGAACAGATTTTAAACTTTGCAGAAACGAATAAAAATTTGCATATACCTGCAAATACTTCGTTGCAACTCCTCGCATAAAACGATTTATAAATTCTTTAAATTCCTGTACTTTGTAATTGTGTATCCTTAAACTTTTCTCTAAATTCCTGATTTTTATAGTAGTGTTTTTTCCATTATTTAAATGTTTTAGGTCGTTTAGT
>CALJNE010000020.1 GCA_937982115.1 uncultured Bacteroidales bacterium
AAAAAAATTTTAATCGTCACTCACGGATTCTACCCTGAGCTAGGTCCTCGCTCTTTCAGAGCGACAGAGCTTGCCAAGGAATTTTACAGGCAAGGCCATGAAGTAACTGTGATGGCTCCCTATAGGAGTGGAATTGAAGAATTGATTAAGGATTATCCATTTGAATTCAAAAGCTTTGGTATTTTAAAGTGGAAGAATTTCAACATTAAAAATCCTGGATTCATTGGAAAAATATTTAACAGAGCTGTCAATCGTTTTCTTTCTCTTTTTTTTGAGTACCCAATGATGGAATTGTTTTTTAAAGTCAGGAAAGCCTTAAAAAAGGAGAAAAAAAAATATGATCTTCTGATTTCTGTAGCTTTGCCATATCCCATCCATTGGGGAGTGGCAAGTACTTGGAGCAACAAATCAAGAATCGCAGACGTATGGGTGGCTGACTGCGGTGACCCATACTACTTTGAAGAAAACGATAGTTTCAGAAAGCCTTTCTATTTTAAATATGTAGAAAAATGGTTTATGCGAAAAGTCACCTTTATAAGCATACCTGCTGAATTTCTGAAGAACAATTTTTTTCCGGAATTCCATTTAAAGATTAAAATTATTCCACAAGGTTTTAAATTTGAAGACGTCCAAAAGGAAGCAACTATAAAGGATGGAGTCATTCGATTTGCTTACGCCGGAAGTTTAATTCCCAAAAAGCGCGATCCTCGGGACTTTCTTGAATTCTTATCACGACTTGATGATGACTTTAAATTTGAGTTTCATATTTTTTCAAATAGCGTTGATTTACTATATCCTTATATTTATAAAGATAGGAGGATTTTACTCCACAAACCAATGGAACGTATTGAATTATTAAAAAAATTATCTAGTTTTAATTTTGTTGTAAATTTTATGGACACAAAAACTCAAAGGCCTAGTAAACTCATTGATTACTCCATCCTAAATATTCCTATATTAAATATTGAAATGGATCATTTAGACGAAAAAAATATTGTGGCTTTTTTAAATGGAGATTATTCTGGAAAATATATTGTTGAAAATCCCGATCAATACAGAATCGAAAACGTTTGCCAAAAATTTTTGGATTTATGCAAATAGTGCATAATGAAGATAAAATAATTTCAATGCCTGCTGAATACATTCAGCCAAAAAGCAATAGGATTCCCCCGAAGTTTATTCTCTTCTACCTTTTGTGGCCTTTTGGTGTCTTATTTCAGGCAATCAAGAACTTTCGAAAGCCTTGGGCGAAAAATTTACTTTGGTTGTTTTGTATATTTTTCGGACTGACTTTTGTTATAGGCGAAGAGCAAAAACGTTCAAACGATGCATTGAGATATGCGGAAATGTTATCCTATTTTCATTCAAAATCATTGAGCTTTCAGGATCTTTCTTCGTCAATTTACAATCCACAAGAGGGTTTTTTCGATGTTTTTCAACCTGTTGTTACATGGATAGTAGCAATTTTTACGGATAATCCAAAGTGGTTGTTCGCTTTTTTTGCATTCATATTTGGATATTTTTATTCCAGAAATATCTGGATATTATTACAATATTTCAGATTTAAACATATCTCGGTACTGCCTGGTTTGATTATAATTGCCTTTGCCTTGATTAATCCGATATGGAATATTAATGGAGTGAGGATGTGGACAGCTGCTCAGATATTTATTTATGGTATATTCAATTATTTTTTATTGAATGATAAAAAATCTGGAATTCAATATATCATTCTGTCTCCACTATTTCATTTTTCATTTTTTTTTCCTGTAATCATTTTTTTTATTTTTATATTCCTATCAATTAATTTTATTTTCTTATTCGTTTTTTTTATAATTACATCCTTGATAAAAGATATTAATCTGTTATTCTTTGGAGAGCAATTGTTCTTATTTGTTCCAAAAGCTTTTGAATATAGATTAAAAACCTATACAAATATAGATTATTTTGACTCAATAAAAGAACAAATGGAAGTCCTTGGGTGGCATGTTAAATTTGCAAGCCTTTCTTTTTCAATTGTTATGTATTCATTTGCAATTATTATGTTTTCACATTTTATAAGATCAAAAAAAATTAAACGTATGTTATTAGTATTTTTTGAATTTGGTCTTTTTATTGGTGGTATTTCGAATTTGGCCAATAATTTTCCTTCAGGAGGAAGATTTCTTGTTCTATCAAACTCAGTTATAATTGCATGTTATTTTATTTTTTTATGTCTTTATAAAATGTCTAATAAATATTTGCTTTTGAATGTTATTATATCAATGTTTTTGATTTTTTGGATAATATTTGCTATCAGAACGGCTCTTGATCATTCTGGTTTATTGTTCTTCTTTGGAAACCCTCTTCTTGCTTTGTTTATAACAGATGAAGTTCCTTTAATAGATTTAATTAAGGAATATATTTTATGAATTTATTATTATGACTAAACCCTTATAGTAGATAAGAATCTGTAAATTTTGTTTAAAAATCTTATATTTCAGATATCTTATTTACTTAATTTATGAAATAAATTTTGATTTATGAATTTTTTATTTACATTTCATTGTAAGATATTTCTGAATTATCTGTTAAATAAATCAAGAAATAACTTATTAGGAAAAAATGGTAAAATGCTATATAATGTTATAATAATTTCTTAAAATACTCTTGAGTATATCTCTTGTATATTTAAAATTAAAACCCATTAAAATTGTGAAAATTACTTCGTACGTACTTCGACTATAATATAGAGACTGTATAATCACTTACTTCAATAAATACTTTTTATAAGCGTTCTAAAATTGATATGTATTCATAAATGAAGCTTGAAATCTTAAAAGCATTTATAAATGGCATTCGAATAAATTTTCATGGTAAAAAAATCGGGACTAAATTTATTATATTTGAATCTGATGATTGGGGAGCCATTCGCACCCCTTCAAAAGAAGCTGTTGAGGCTTTCTACAATGAAGGCTTTGAAAACACTAGAGGAATATATCATTTGGATTCGCTTGCTTCAGAAGAGGACCTTGCCTGCCTTTTTGAAGTGCTATATAGACATAAGGGTGCGGATGGCAATCCTGTAAGATTTACAGCCAATGCCATAATGGCAAATCCTGATTTTAATAAAATCGAAGATAGCGGTTTTACCGAATACTACTATGAAAGTTTTACTGAAACATTTAAAAGATATCCAAAGCATGCTAATAACCTACTAATTTGGAAGGAGGGCATTAAAAATGGAATTTTTCAACCTCAATTTCATGGTCGCGAACATTTGAATATAAAACGATGGCTAAAGGCTCTTCAAGCTGGTGATAAAAATGTACATTTTTGTTTTAAATGGAATTCAACTTATTCTGGAAAAAATGATTATAGTTTTATGGAAGCCTTTGATTGGGATCGTCCAGAAGATGTTAATGATCATATAAATATCTTAAAAGATGGAATCAAAATTTTTGAAGAAACTTTTGGTTATAAATCAAAAACTTTTATAGCTCCCTGTTACACATGGGACACTAAGCTTGAATCCGAGTTAATTGAATTGGGTATTGATTGGATTCAAGGTGTTCGTTTTCAGTTCGCACCTACGGGCAATTTTGGTCAATATCACAGGATTAAACATTCATTTGGCGAAAAAAATAGTTTAGGAATTCGCTTTAATATTCGAAACTGCGCATTTGAACCTACCAGTAACCCAAACCGTGACTGGGTAAATACCTGCCTTGCGCAGATAAATGCAGCATTTCTTATGGGAAAACCTGCTGTAATTTCTACACACCGCATTAATTATATAGGCTTTATTGAACAGCAAAACCGAAATCAGGGTATTAGAAACCTAAATGCATTACTTAGTGGCATTAAAAAGTACTGGCCAGATGCAATTTTTATTTCAACCGATCAACTAGGTAACTATATTAATGATGAAAGATAGAAAAAATAAATTTTTAAATGCATTATGGGTAAAATTAATATATTAATAACTGGCGATTTTTGTCCACATAACCGAATAGAAAAGCTTGCATTAAAAAGTAATTTTAATGCAATATTCAATGATTTTTTAGATGTATTTGAAGGTAATGATCTCAATGTGACCGACTTGGAATGTCCGCTTACTTTAAGTAAAAAAAAACGTCCAAAAACTGGTCCCCATCAAAAAGCACATCCAAAGTGTATTGAAATTTTAAAGTATGCAAATTTTGGTTTGGTTACCTTGGCTAATAATCATATCATGGATTTCGGCCATGATGGTGTGCGAGAAACCATTGATTTGTGTAATGAAGTAGGAATTTCAACAGTCGGAGTTGGTATGAATACAAATAAAGATAAGCAAGATTACTACAGAAAGCCCTACATACTTGACAAAAATGGAAAAAGAATAGCTATATTAAACATATCAGACAATGAATTTCTTACGTCTCCTGACAGCGATTTAAAGGCAAACCCAATACACCCTATCAATAATTTTTACGATATACAGAAAGCAAGGATAGAAAACGATTTTGTCATTCTTATCGTCCATGGCGGCAATGAATTCTACCCACTCCCTTCACCTCGTGTTAAACAGCTATATCGCTTTTTTATCGATGCAGGGGCAGATGCAGTCGTTTCACATCATACGCATCGCTTTAGTGGATATGAAATATACAATCAAAAACCAATTTTTTATGGACTCGGCAATTTTATCTATGACTGGCCTGGTAAGATAAATACCGGCTGGAATCGGGGATATGTGGTTAAACTAATACTTTCAGATACAATAGACTTTAAAATTATTCCTTTAAAACAGTGCAATGAAATTCCAGGAATTTTCCATTTGAATGACCAGGAAAAAAAAGTTTTTCAAAACGAACTGCTTTCCCTGAATTCAATTATTGCTGATGAACAGAGACTTGAGAAGGATTTTCGGAGTTATTGTAAAAGTGTGCATCCAATGTACGATGCGTTTATTGAGCCGTACTTTGGAAAGTTTATTACGGCACTCCGTAAACGCGGTTTATTTCCAAAGTTAATGAGTCGGCGAAAACGTCTTCTTTTACTGAATATTATTCGCTGTGAATCACACCGAGAAGTATTGATGAATTTGCTGTATTATTATGATAAAGAAGAATAGTAGTGAAAACAATGATTAAACATTTAATTTTAAAAAAATGTATGTTTGAAATTTCTTAATTAGTTATCGAAGGATAAGTAACTATTAAAAAAGATAAAAGTGCAGAAATCTTGAAAAAAAATCCACACATTATGTATTATTATTAAATAATACAAAATTATATATAAAATAAAGGTGTAAGAATTAAATTCTAAGTAAATAAATTTCTAAATAAACCAGTGATTTGTAAATTCACATGCATTATACTTTTTACATGACATTAAATTATATACAAATCAAAAAATTAAAAAGTCCCAAAAATCAATATAAATAATTATTTTAATATAATTTTCATTGATATTTTTAACAATATTTATGCTTCTTGTTTAAAAAAATGTGTGGACTCGTAGGTTATATTAATGTTAACGAAAATGCAGTACATGATAGCTGTATCATAAGGGATATGCTTAGGCTACAAAAGCATCGCGGACCTGACGATGACGGTATTCTTGCCATCAATACTTATAAAGGTATTATGCAATCAGTTAATGTAAAATATGATCTTCCTTTTACAATAAGTCCAAATATTGTTTTTGGGTTTAATCGCTTAAGCATTCTTGACCTTTCGATTAACGGTCATCAACCTATGATCAGTGTAGACGGTAAAGTTGCATTGATGATGAACGGTGAAATCTATAATGCCTTCGATTACAAAAGCGAATTGACAGTGAAAGGCTACCAATTTAGGAGTAATACAGATACTGAGATTGTGCTGGCGCTTTACCGAGAATTTGGCATAGAACAAATGTTGAAAAGACTCAACGGTATGTTTGCTATAGCCATATACGATTCTCAGCTCAATCGGATTTTTCTTGCCCGCGATAGAGTTGGTATAAAACCACTTTACCTACTTAAGGATAAAGATAGAATCGCCTTTTCATCAGAAATAAAGAGTTTTAAAGCTTTACCTGGTTTTCAATTTGAACTAGATGATTCAAGATTGAGTGAATTTCTTATATTCAGAAATTTGATTAATAACACTTTATACAAGTACATTGTAAATTGCAAACCAGGAACCTATCTTTCTATTGACCCGAACGGAGAAATTAAAGAGTATCGCTATTATAATATAAATGATGAGGGGCAGAATAAATTAAATATTTTAAACAAAGAGCAATATTTAGAAGAGGCATTATCAAGCAGTGTAAAAAGACAAATGATTAGTGACGTAAAACTGGGTAGCCAGCTTTCCGGAGGAGTGGATTCTTCGCTTGTCACATGGTATGCCTCAAAATCCTTAAAAGAAGGGCAATTAGAAACATTTTCCATTATTTTTGATGATGATAAATTTTCAGAGGAGAAATATGTCAATCATGTTTCTGAAAGTCTAACACTAAAATCTCATAAATACGCACTTAATGCCGATAACTATTTCGATGCTTTAGACAAATCGACCTGGCATTTTGAGCATCCATTGAATCACCCAAATACCATTGGTATATACCTACTGAGCCGAGAAGCCAGAAAGCGTGTAACTGTATTATTGAGTGGAGAAGGCGCTGATGAACTACTTGCTGGATATAGCTGGTTTCTTAATGTGTTGCAATATCCCCTTTTTAGCAAATACTTTCTGAGTAAACTAAATCAAAATAAAAGGTCGATCGTCCCTTTTTTAAAATACTATACCAAACAAGATCTACGTATGGTAATGGGCTCAGCATATGGAACTATTTACACAGCGTCAGCTGTGCTACGGAATTTTGACCTAAATATTGCTTTAGAGAACAGAACTTCACTTCTAAAAGCAACTAGCGGAGAGAAGCTTCTTAAATATCGCAAATATGAGATGCAGACCTATCTGCCAGATTTGCTGATGCGGCAGGATAAAATGTCGATGGCGCAAAGCATTGAAAACCGTGTTCCATTTCTTGATAATCACATGGTTTCAATCTCTTTACAACTCAATCATAAAGATCTTTTTGGTTTTAAAAATGGCATGACAGAAGGCAAATATGCCCTAAAAAAAATTTGTGCTTCAAAATTTGGTGAATCTTTCGCTTACCGCCCAAAAATGGGATTTGGTATTCCTTTAAAAGAATTTATGTCTTCAACATCTTTTCAACATAGATGGCACGAGGAAATTCTCCCCGGAATAATTAGGCGGCAGATTTTTTCTTCCAAAATTTTAAACACATGGATGAAAAATCTACCTGCTTTAAATTCTGCCCAACTCGATATGATATGGCTAATGACTGGTTTTGAAATTTGGGCTAAGCAATATCTTGACTGAAATGATTGCTATACATCCCTCCAACGGCTCTTTTAGTGATCGCTGGATTGAATACTGTACAAATAATAACATTAAATATAAAATTGTAAATTGTTATGAATCGGATATTATTAAGCAACTCGGTGATTGTGATGTATTAATGTGGCATTTTCATCAAAATAGTCCAAAGGATATACTATTTGCCAAGCAATTAATTTATGCTGTTGAAGCCACAGGAAAAAAAGTATTTCCCAATAAAAATACTGCTTGGCATTTTGATGATAAATTGGGGCAAAAATATCTGCTGGAGGCTTTAAATGTTCCATTTGTCCCTACTTATGTATTTTATGATAAAAAAACAGCATTGAATTGGGCTTTAGCTACAAATTATCCCAAAGTTTTTAAACTGAGAAGAGGAGCAGGTTCCGCAAATGTTAAACTAATAAAGTCCAAAAAGGAGGCCATAAAGGTTATCAAATCAGCATTTGGAAAGGGATTTAAGAATTATGATAAATGGGGTAGCGTGAAAGAACGATATAGAAAATGGCGTCTGGGTAAAACGAGTACTTTGGATTTAATGAAGGGATTAGCCCGTTTGTTCATTCAACCGCCCTTTTCCGCCACATTAGGTCGAGAAAAAGGTTATGTTTATTTTCAGGATTTTATACCCGGAAATGACCATGATATAAGAGTAATCGTTATCGGCAATAAAGCTTTCGCGATCAAGCGTATGGTGCGCAAAAACGATTTCCGCGCATCAGGCAGTGGTCATATCAAATACGAAAAGGAACTTTTTGATCCAGAAGTGATAAGTCTTTCTTTCCAAATTCATAAAAAGCTTCAAAGCCAATGCACAGCTATGGATTTTGTATTTGATCAATCTCAACCCAGAGTTGTGGAAATAAGCTATGGATTTTCTCCCGAGGGTTATGATCCCTGCCCTGGATATTGGGACGAAAACCTCAACTGGCACGATGGGCCCTTTGATCCGTATGGATGGATGATTGAGGAAGTTTTAAAAAAGAATGGTTGATAATTTAAAGACCAGAAAACGAATTTGCCTGGTCATCCCATCCCTCCAGGCCGGTGGTATGGAGCGGGTAATGAGTGAACTGGCGAATTATTTTTCAAAAAAAGAGACGTTGGAAGTTCATCTGGTGTTGTATGGAATACATAGAGAAATATTTTATGCGCTGTCGCACAAGGTCATTGTTCATAAACCTGAATTCGAATTTAATAATGCCAAAAGAACCTGGTATTCCATCAAGACTTTATTGTTTTTGCGCAAAACCTTGAAAAGAATTCATCCACATTCAATTTTAAGTTTCGGCGAATTGTGGAATAGTTTTGTATTACTTGGGTCATTAGGCCTCAAATATCCGATATATGTGTCGGATCGCTGTCAGCCAGATAAAAATTTGGGTAAACTGTACAATTTCCTTCGAAAATTGCTTTATCCCAAAGCGAAAGGCATTATTCTTCAAACTTCAAAAGCAAAAGACATATATAAAGATTGGTTCAACAACGTACCCATACATGTCATAGGTAATCCCATCAGACAAATATGTTCAAAAGGCCTGGATAAAAGAGAAAATATCGTTTTATCGGTAGGAAGACTTATAAAGTCTAAAAATTATGATAAACTAATTGAAATTTTTGCTTCCATAGATATTCCGGATTGGAAACTGATTATTGTGGGTGACGATGCCCTCAAACAAAAAAATAAGGAAAAACTACAAAAATTGATTGAATCGTTGAATGCGCAGGATCGCATCGAGCTCGCGGGACAACGCGCTGATGTGGACGATTTTTACCGCCGTGCCAAAATATTTGCCTTTACCTCCTCTTCCGAAGGTTTCCCCAATGTGATTGGTGAAGCCATGTCGGCAGGTTTGCCTGTGGTTGCTTACGACTGTGTTGCCGGTCCTTCTGAAATGATCGAGCACGGTACTACCGGCTATTTGGTCCAGCTACACGATGAAGAAAATTTTAAAGCTTGCTTGTTGAAACTCATGACGGATGAAAAACTCAGGCAAACGATGGGTGAAAATGGAAAACGAAAAATTCAGGTTTTTTCCGTTGAACACATAGGCCAAAAGTTCGAAAAAATCTTACTGGATGAAAGTCCTTCAAATTAACGCTGTAGTCAACACCGGCTCCACAGGTCGTATCGCTGAAGAGATTGGCAATGTCCTGATAGTCCACGGCCATGAAAGCTATATTGCGTATGGCCGTGGAAGGGCGCAGAGTACCTCTCACTTAATCAAAATCGGTTCGGATTGGGAAGTCTATCTGCATGGGGCTTACACATTGCTTACCGACAGACACGGTTTTGCCTCTCGTAGGCCTACAGAAAATCTTATTGAACAAATAGAATCGCTAAAACCGGATTTAATTGCACTACATAATCTGCATGGGTATTATATAAATATTGAAGTTTTATTTAAATTTTTAAAAAATTCCAAAATTCCTTTGGTATGGACTTTTCATGATTGTTGGCCATTTACAGGTCATTGTACTCATTTTGAACATGAGGGTTGTTTTAAATGGCGCCAGCATTGCGAAAGATGTCCTAAAACAACATATTATCCCAAAAGCCTTGTGATCGATAATTCGAAAAGAAATTTCAGCGACAAAAAAGAATTGTTCTCTGAATTACCCTTTCTAAATATCATTACTCCTTCTCGTTGGCTTGCGAAGTATGTTAAAGAGTCGTTTTTGGGTCATTACCCGACTCATACCATTCATAATGGGATAAATTTAGATAAATTTAAACCTTCAGAAAATTCAATATCTCCTATTATTGATACTAAATATATTCTGGGGATAGCCAATATTTGGTCATCCAGAAAGGGCTTACTTGATTTTGTAAAAATCAGAGAAAATTTGGAAGCTGACGTTAAAATAGTGCTGGTAGGCTTATCTGAAAAGGAGATGTCAAAGCTTCCAAAAGAGGGTTTTCTGGGTATTCGAAGAACAGAATCCGTCGAACAATTGGCTGCACTTTACACCAATGCGCTTTGCTATGTCAATCCCACGTATCAGGACAATTTTCCCACGACCAATCTCGAAGCCCTGGCGTGTGGTACGCCGGTGATCACGTACAACACCGGAGGCAGTCCGGAAGCCATTGATGAGCATACTGGCTTTGTGGTAGAGAAAGGGGATGTGGATGGTATCATTGAAAAGATTAAGATATTGGAAACCTGGGATCGCCAAAAAACTGCCAAGGCCTGCCGAAAAAGAGCTGAAGAACATTTTGATAAAAACAAACAATACCTGAAGTATCTGAAAATTTTTGAAGATTTAATTAAGGAAACGAAATCAGGCCACTCAATTGTAAATGAACATCCTCACCTTTAAAGAGAACTTTCGTACCCATCTCTCCAATAGTTTTGGCAAGACACTTCGCAGGAAAATTGTCGTCATCGAATCCGACGACTGGGGTAGCATTCGCACTGCCAGTAAAGAGGCTTATCAAGCGATGCTTCAATTCGGGCTCAAGTTAGAAACAAACCATTACGGTTTTGATAGTTTGGAAAGCAATGAAGATCTGGAGCTATTGTTTAATGTTTTGCTGGACTTTAAAGACGCTACCGGTCGCCCTCCTGTCTTTACCCCTTTTTGCAATATGGCCAACCCCGACTTTGAAGCCATTGAAAGTACAAATTTTTCAGACTACGCATTCGAATCCATCGATAAAACCATTGCCAGATATCCAAATCATGACAAATTACTGCACTATTGGCAGGAGGGTGAACGCCGGCGTTTGTTTTGTCCTCAGTTGCACGGCCGCGAACATATCCATGTGGGGCGATGGTGGAAACTCATTGCGCAGGAAAAAGATGATGGAATGCTGGAAGCCTTCCGATGGCGATCTGTAGGTGCATCCCGCTGGAATGGCAAAGAGTATCCCAACTATCTGGGAGCCTTACATCCGGAGAAAAAAAGTGAAATACCCGGTCTGCATAAGATGCTTGAAGATGCCGGCAGATTGTATGAACAATATATGGGGCATAAGCCGACTTGCTTTGTGGCGCCCAATGCTGAAGAGCCCGCCGAATTGGAAACCACCCTGAAAAAAATAGGTGTAGAAACAATAACCCGGGCCAAACGCCGGATATATCCACTGGGTGATGGACAATTTAAGAAAGAATGGAACTGGCCGGGAAAGATCAATGCACACGGACAGGTTATTCTTGTGCGTAATGCCTTCTTCGAACCGGTATGCTTCGGCGAACCCGACAAAGCCCACATCACCGATTGGGTAGATCGCTGCCTGAAGCAGATTTCCATTGCTTTCTTCTGGAATAAGCCGGCGGTTATATCCAGTCATCGGGTCAACTATATAGGATTTATCGAACTCAAAAACCGCGATAAAGGCATACGCGAATTGAGAAGATTGCTCAAAGCCATTATAAAAAAATGGCCGGAGGTAGAGTTTATGACTTCAGCAGAATTGGGTGAGCTATTGATGAATAAAGCTTAAGAGCCTTCTGAAACAAATGAAAATTTTTGTAATTTAATAATTGTGAAGAAAATTTTGATTGTTAATCAAAATGCCGGATATTTAACTACAGACGTTGCTAATGCTTTCTGTTCGGTTTATGACGAAGTTGTTCTTATGTATGGCAGGTACAGGGCAAATGAACGTAAGCTAAACCCTAAAGTTAGAATTCAAAATACAATAGCTTATAATAGAGTAAACTATATAAGTCGCATCCTGACGTGGTCATTATGCACCATGCATTTGAGTTTCCTGCTTTTATTTAAATACAGAAAATATACTGTTTTATATTATACAAATCCGCCATTCAGCTATTTTAACGCACTCATATTTTCAAATCCATTCAGTGTTGTTGTATTTGATGTTTACCCTGATATTCTCAATATAACGGGGATAAAAAAGCACTCAGTGGTCTATAGGATATGGTCTCATATCAATACCCGTGTTTTCGCCAGAGCTGAGCGAGTAATTACTCTTAGCGAAGGAATGAAAAAAACAATATCTGCATATGTGCAACCCGACAAAATAAAAGTTGTACCCATATGGAGCGCATCCCAAAAATTCAAGCCGATTGATAAAAAGGACAATCCATTTTTACGTGAACGAGGGTGGCAGGACAGGTTCATTGTATTGTATTCCGGAAACATGGGTTTAGGTCACCAGCTTGAAGTGCTTATTGAGGTTGCAAAAGAATTATCATCCATTCCTGATATTTTGTTTTTATTAATCGGGGATGGTGCTAAAAGAAAAATACTTGAGAAGCAAGCAGAGAGTCATCATATTCACAATGTTATCTTCCTGCCCTATCAGACTTCAGAAGTCCTTCCTTATTCACTGGCTTCGGCTGACCTGGCAGTAGTCGCTTTAGAACCTCAGGCAACCCAGGCCAGTGTTCCGAGCAAGACAATGAATTATCTTGCAGTAGGTGCTCCCATACTTGGCATTGGTAATCAAGGTTCTGCACTTGAAGAATTAATACATCAATATCAGGTGGGTTTTTATTTCTTCGGTCAGTACCCCAAAGCGATGGTCGAATTAATACTCAGAGTGCACAGAGATAGAGAGCAATTAGCTAAAATTTCTTCAAATTGCCTGTCTGTGGCCGCTCATTTTAGCTATCATCTGGCAAATGAATATGTATTCTATTAATGCAATTGAAAAAAATATTTTGAGATGAATAAAAAGTAGAGTAATTATTTGTATTAAACTACAAACCTTCTAAAATCTGATAATATAACATATCTAAAATATTTTATATCTTTTTTTACTCAACATGCTCTACAGGAAATATTTCAAAAGAATTTTTGACGTAATAACCACTCTTATTTTACTAATCATTTTTGCACCCGTTTTGCTTGGGGTAGGTTTGCTTTTATGGTCAATCCATCGGAAAGTTTTTTATATTCAGGCCCGGCCTGGAAAAGGAGGGAAAGTTTTTCAACTTATTAAGTTCAAAACCATGACGGATCAGACAGATGAAAATGGGAAATTGCTGCCGGATAAAGACCGCATGACACGTCTGGGCAAATGGCTTAGAGCTACCAGCCTCGATGAACTACCTCAATTGATTAATGTGTTAAAAGGAGATATGAGTTTAATTGGACCAAGGCCACTATTGGTTAAATATTTACCTCTTTATAGTGACAGGCAAGCACGTCGCCACGAGGTGCGCCCCGGTATTACAGGTTGGGCACAAGTAAATGGAAGGAATGCTATTTCTTGGCAGGAAAAATTTGAATATGACGTTTTTTATGTAGAAAACTTGTCTTTTTTGTTGGATTTAAAAATCATCTGGCTTACTTTCATTAAAGTAATTAAGCGAGAAGGCATAAACTCTGATAAAAGCGCAACAATGGAACCTTTTGTAGGTAATGTGTAATTCTTTTTAAAATCATATTTAAATTACAATCATGGAAGATACAGCAAAAAAATTCTTGGAGGCTTTTCAAGAAGCCTTAGAGGTTGAGGGTAAAGTAATTAAATTTGAGGATAAATTTAGGGAATACGAAGAATGGAATTCCTTGGCCAGACTCTCATTGATTGCAATGCTCGATGAGCATTTTGGAGTGCAAATACAAACTGCTGATTTTGACAAGTTGCAGACAGTGGGCGAATTGTTTCAAGCCGTTCAGACAAAAGTTTAATTTTTTTATTGTGGCTCATCTTCAGTTTGAAAACATAGGAATTGCGGGTCTTTCAGCCTGTGTACCGGCTAATACTGTAGAGAACTTAAAATATACTCAGTATTTCCCGCAAGAGGCTGTTCAGGACATTGTAGAAAAAACCGGTATCAGACAAAGAAGATTTGCGCCTCCGGGCATGTGTGCATCTGATTTGTGCTTTTCAGCTGCGACTAAACTGCTGGATGAAATGCAAATAAACAGAGAAGATATTGATTTATTGATATTTATTTCTCAAACCCCTGACTACAGAATGCCGGCCACCAGTGTCAACCTCCAGCAAAGACTCGGATTGCCAAAAACAACGGCGGCTTTCGATATAAATTTAGGGTGTTCTGCTTTTGTGTATGGCTTATCGGTTGCTTATTCCTTTATGCAGCAGCCCAATATTCGCAAAGTGCTTGTTTTAGATGGAGAAACGCGCTCTAAAGTGTATCACCCAAAAGATAGACAAGTAGCTTTTTTGTTTGGCGATGCCGGCGTGGCTGCGCTGATAGAAAAAGACGATAAGTATGGAAGCAGCTTTTTTTCGCTTAATTCAGATGGCTCTCGGGAGTCGCTGATCAAAATTGATGCAGGTGGCTATAGAAACCCAAGTTCTATTGAAACCGTTACAGAAAAAGTGGTTGATGAGCACGGTAACATACGAACCGATGAAAACGGCTACATGAACGGACCTGATGTGTTTAACTTCGTTATTCAAGAAATCCCTCAAGACATTAAAAGATTATATGAATTTTCCCAAAAAGCTCCCGAAGAAATTGATTACTTCGTGTTTCATCAGGCAAATAGATATATGAATGCTTATTTGACAAAAAAACTTAAACTTGATATAACAAAAACCCCGACATGCTTAGAGTTTTTTGGCAATACCTCTTCTGTTTCGATTCCATTGACCATTGTTACCCAATTAAAAAATTCTTTTGAATCTAAAAAACAACTGCTTTTGAGTGGTTTTGGAGTGGGCATGTCTTGGGCGAGTGCTATCATTACTCTAGATAATTGCAATATTTGTGATTTAATAGAAATTTAATGTTTAACATCACAAATAAGAATATAGTAATAACCGGGGGCAGTTCAGGTATAGGCAGACAAATAGCCATTGATTGCTGTAAGATGGGGGCTAAGGTTTTGATAGTAGGCAGAGATACAAATAGGCTCAGCGATACTAAAAATACAATATTGTCCAGCGGTGGTTATATCTGTACAATTGAGGCGGATTTGACGTCATCTGAATCTATAGAGCTAGTTACTGAGCAAGCAATCAGTGAGTTTGGGCATGTAGATGGCATTGTTCATGCAGCCGGAATTTCTACTACTTTGCCATTTAGATCTATATCGCAATCAAAATTTGATAACTTTATCTATACAAATGTTTTTTCTGCTATTTTCTTAACCAAAAATTTATTAAAGAAAGGAAATTTTGATGACAACGGCGGATCAATTATTTTTTTTACCTCTGTTATGGCTCACTTGGGCGAAAGTGGAAAAACTATTTACGGACTCACCAAAGGAGCTCTATTGGCCGCTTCAAAAAGTTTGGCCATTGAATACGCTCCTAGAAAAATTCGATTCAATTGCATTTCTCCCGGAGTGGTTCAGACACCAATGGTTATGAAACAGGATTACGCGCAATCCGAAGAGAACTTGTCTAAAATCAGGGCACTCCACCCAATGGGTATAGGTAAACCCGAAGATATTAGTCCGGCGGTTATTTTTTTGTTATCGGACAGTTCTTCTTGGATTACAGGTACAGAATTGGTAATAGATGGGGGCTATTCTGCAAGATAAAATTTTTGATAATGAAAAAACATGTTTTAATTATCGGAGCCGGTGGACATGCCGCCGAAGTAAGGGATTATATACGATTTTACAATAAAAGCCAATCGGAAGAAC
Organism: uncultured Bacteroidales bacterium; assembly: GCA_937982115.1. Lineage (GTDB taxonomy): Bacteria > Bacteroidota > Bacteroidia > Bacteroidales > ML635J-15 > Bact-19. Next base: position 15,927 of record CALJNE010000020.1, read on the forward strand.
AAATAGAAGTAGTCGGCTTCATTGATGATGATGAAAACATCCACAGCCGATATGAATACAGTGAACCTTATTTGGGCAAAATATCTGACCATAATATTCTTCTGGATGTATATTATCTGATGGGTATAGCTAATGTAGCTTTTAGGAGGCCAATTGTAGAAAAATTCAAAGCAATGGGTGCAAAATTTACAGGTCTCATTCATCCCACTGCGCTTATTTCACCTTCTGCCAAAATAGGAGAAGGAGTGTTAATCTCTCATAATGCTTCTGTGGGACCTATGGTTCGAATTGGGGATTTTAATATACTGAATTCTCGATGTACTATTGGACATGATACAGTGATTGGTAACTATAATTTTATCAGTCCCCAAGTGGCACTCTCAGGACACACTACTGTAGGCAATGAGAATATGTTTGGGGTCAATAGTGCCACAATACCCTCAATTGTGGTTGGAAATAACAATAAAATTGGAGCTGGTACAATCTTATATAAAAATGTAGGGGATAATCAAACTGTCTTTAATCGATTTAATGAAAGAATCATCAAAATTTCTGAATCATAAAATCGATTAAATTCAACGCTTTTTTGTATTTTGAGTGATTTAAATTTTAATCAATTACAAGAAAATATTTTATTCATTGTGGCAAAAAAAAATTAAAAAAATTGTTTTTAAAGTAATATTTTGATTGAAGTAAAAAATTTATAGAAAGATGAATAAAAATTTAAAAATATATATCCCGGGACATAAGGGAATGGTAGGTTCAGCAGTTCTACAATTACTTAAAAAAAATGGATACAACAATCTAATTTATTTTAATAGCAAGGATTTAGATTTACGAATACAAAGTAATGTAAATGAATTATTTAGCCAAACGAAAATTGATGTAGTTATAGACGCTGCTGCGAGAGTTGGAGGCATTATGGCAAATCATAATTATCCATATAATTTTTTAATGGAAAACCTACAAATTCAAAATAATTTAATAGATGCTTCACTGAAATATGGGGTTAGTAAATTTATATTTTTAGGTAGTTCTTGTATATATCCAAAACATGCACCTCAGCCAATTAAAGAAGAATATTTATTGACAGGTCCTCTTGAGCCGACTAATGAGTGGTATGCAATTGCTAAAATTACTGGTGTTAAGGCGTGCGAAGCCATACGAAAACAATATGGAAAGAATTTTATAAGCCTAATGCCTACAAATTTATATGGGCCAAATGATAATTTTGACTTAGAAACCTCTCATGTGCTTCCGGCCATGATCCGGAAATTTCATGAAGCCAAAGAAAATTCTCACTCAACGGTTACACTCTGGGGAACAGGGACACCGATGAGAGAATTTATGCATGTAGACGATTTGGCAAAAGCAGTACTCTTTGCCCTGGAAAACGCCCTTCCGGATATTCTTTACAACGTCGGAACAGGCAGTGATTTATCCATTAAGGAATTGGCATTGTTGATTCAAAAAGTCGTTGGACATAAAGGAGAAATAGTTTGGGATAAAACCAAGCCCGACGGAACTCCACGCAAACTCTTAAGCGTCGAAAAACTAAATGCGCTGGGATGGAAAGCTGAAATAGATCTTTCTGAAGGAATTCAAGACACATATAAGTGGTTTCTTGAAAACGCAAACAATCTTAAAGCTGTCAGACTCTTAAATATATAATGGATGAAAAAAAATAAAATAGCTCTCATCACAGGAGTTACCGGTCAAGATGGAGCTTACCTTGCTGACTTACTTCTGGAAAAGGGATATACAGTACACGGAATAAAAAGACGTGCCTCGCTTTTTAATACAGATAGAATCGATCATATTTACCAGGATCCCCACAGCCCAGATATAAAATTTAAACTTCACTACGGGGATATGACGGATTCTATGAACCTTACGCGAATTATTCAGGAAACCCAACCCGACGAAATATACAATCTCGCTGCCATGTCCCACGTAAAGGTAAGTTTTGAAACACCTGAATACACAGCTAATGCGGATGGCATTGGCACGCTTAGAATATTGGAAGCTGTCAGATTATTAGGTATGACGGATAAAACCAAAATTTATCAAGCCTCCACTTCTGAATTATATGGACTTGTACAACAAGTTCCTCAATCGGAAAAAACCCCTTTCTATCCTCGTTCGCCTTATGCCGTGGCTAAATTATATGCGTATTGGATTACGGTGAATTACAGGGAGGCATATAATATGTTTGCTTGCAACGGCATTTTATTTAATCATGAATCTCCCATACGTGGCGAAACATTTGTAACCCGAAAAATTACGCGTGCTGTTGCTAAAATAGCATTGGGTTTACAAAGTAAATTTTACATTGGCAATATGGATGCCAAAAGAGATTGGGGACATGCTAAGGATTATGTAGAGGCCATGTGGCTCATTCTACAACAAGAAAATCCAGATGATTACGTCATTGCGACTGGAGTTACTACCTCCGTAAGGGATTTTATCAGATTATCTTTTGCAGAAATAGGTGTGGAAGTAGGTTTTAAAGGTTCTGAAGCAGAAGAATTTGGATTTATAAAATCAATCGATGAGGCAAAGTATCGAGAAGTAACCGCAAATAATGACAAGATGCCAGATAGTCTTAAAACAGGAAATATTGTAGTCGAAGTAGATCCCAGATATTTCAGACCAACGGAAGTAGATCTGCTAATCGGAGATTCAAGTAAGGCACAAAAAAAACTTAATTGGAAACCTAAATACAATTTGAATCAGTTAATTGAGGAAATGATTACATCAGACTTAAAATTATTTCAAAGAGATTTAACTTTAACCAATAATGGTCACAAGGTGTTTATTCATCGAGAGTAAGTTTATATCTGGAAGGAACTTCTTTACGACCGAATTTTATGATCTAGTATTTTTATTGTGAAAATAAATAAATTTGGTACATAAAATTTTAGTCATTGTGGTAAAGGTTATAATTAAAATTCTTGAAAATAAATTTAATTTATGTCGAAAAATTAAATAATAGTAAAAAATAATAAAAGTATTATTTGATAAAATCTTAAAATTTGTAATGTCAAAAAGGATATATCTATCTTCTCCACACATAGGTAATTGTGAGTTTTCATTTGTAATAGAGGCCTTTCATAGCAATTGGATAGCCCCTGTTGGGCCGCATATTGTTGGATTTGAAGAGGACATCCAAAAATATGTGGGGGTCAATCATGTAGCTGTCTTATGTTCGGGTACCGCTGCAATACATCTGGCCTTAATTTTATTAGGTGTAGAGCGTGGAGATGAGGTCATTTGTCAGAGCTTGACTTTTTCTGGAACTGCCAATCCCATCGTTTACTTGGGGGCGACTCCTATATTTATTGATTCAGAGAAAGATACCTGGAATATGGATCCGCAATTATTGGAAGACGCTATAAAGGATCGAGTAAAAAGAGGAAAAAAACCTAAAGCCATTATACCGGTACACCTATATGGTATGCCAGCAAAAATGAATGAGATCATTGCAATAGCTGCAAAGTATGAAATACCTATCATTGAAGATGCTGCAGAAGCACTTGGATCTTCAATAAATGGAAAAAGATGTGGAAGCTTTGGTACAATTGGTATTTTGTCATTTAATGGTAATAAGATAATTACTACAAGTGGAGGAGGTGCTCTGATGTCTAATGATGAAGATATGGTGAAAAAAGCTCGATTCCTGGCTACTCAGGCAAGGGATCCGGCGCCCCATTATGAGCATTCTCAAATTGGTTACAATTATAGAATGAGTAATGTACTGGCAGGTATAGGTAGAGGACAAATGTTGGTTTTGGAGAACAGAGTGGCCTTGAGAAGAAAAAATTTTGAGAGGTATATCAACTTTTTTTCCGAAAAAAACAAAGAAGGCTATAACATTCAGTGGATTTCAGAACCGGAGGGTTTCTTTTCAAACCGATGGCTTACGGCCATTTTAATTGATTTAAAGCACAACAAAGAGATTTCACGAGATTTATTAAAACAGGCCCTTGAAAATGCAAATATTGAAAGTAGACCATTTTGGAAACCAATGCATTTGCAACCTGTTTTTAGAGATATTCCTTTTTATGGATCTAATATCTCTGCAAAGCTATTTCAAGATGGTATATGTTTACC
>CALJNE010000021.1 GCA_937982115.1 uncultured Bacteroidales bacterium
CTTTTTTACCAAAAAAATTTTCGTGCCCTGAAATTTAGAAAAAAAAAAAAATCCGGCCCAGATTCTAAAAAAAAAAAAAAAAATATCCTGGCTCTGTCGCCAGTTGTAGAAAGTGACTTTATTTTTATAAAAAAGGCTCATGAGTTAAAAAAAAAAAAAGAATCTGGCTCCAATTTTTCCAGAAAAAAAAATTCTGACCCGGGAAAAAAAGGAGGGCCCCCCCTCAATTGAAATGAGTCGCCCCTTATTTCATTGATATTCAACAGTGTTCAATATTTGGTTAATTTTAACTACGAAATTTATTTTATTTCTTTCGTTTACAATTCTAGTGAAATGAGTATAAAGCAATACATTTGGCAATCTCCACTTTTAAAACTAGAGACATGCTTTGTTGGGATTTATCGTTGAGCATCAAATTCTATCAAGCGAGCATGCTATGGTAGCAAATGCTCGAGCTATTTATTGATCGTATCACTACTAGTGCTGTGTGATAACAGACTGGTTTTTTTTTCATTTATTGCTATAACAGGAGAAAATGGATATTAAATGATAAATAAAAGCCAACTAAAGAAAACTGTAGTATCAAAGTTCCTTTTTTTTAAATTCTTACCCGAAATTAAAAAATTATGGCTTTAATTTTTTTCTGAAGATTTTTTTTTTATAAAATAAAGCCTTTCTGGCCTGTAAAAAGGGGTCCTGTGACATCACACTTGGAGGCCCTAATTTTTTTTTTTAGGAAAAACATTTTCTTTGCTCAGAAATTTTGAATGAATTTTCCAGCTCCAATTTTTTCCAAACAAAATTTCTCCTGTGAAAAAGGAGCCCCCCTCCCCCTACAGTTCAAATGAGTTGCCCCATAGTCAGAATCGAAATGTTTTATTTGACAAATTGAGAGATCATATTACATTGTACGTTGAATAAAGTTCAGATTAGATCTTATATAACAATTGAAGACAAAAGACCAGGAGACCCCACATGAAGGTTAAAATATGACCAATATCTGTAGGCATAAAAGTTAAAGTATAACCGCTATTTGTGGGGCCACCTTTACATGATATCAATTTTTTTTAACAATTTGCAAACACTTTTACAAAATACAAAATGTCATTATTACTGCATTGTGCAGGGCTTGTAAAAAGCCTTTTGCCACATTTGGTAGGTATAAAAAGCTGTAGGCAGTTTTGAAAATTTACTTGGCACTCCTAATTTTTGACTACAAGTACAATTTGAAATTCTTCAAAAATGAGTTTATTAGCCATTAGTCTTTAGTAATTTATGATTTCCTATGCCATGCTCCTGACATTCTGTTAAAAGGTACAAACAAAAAGACAGAAGATAAGAAAAAAGTGTTATGTTTATTTGGTTTGTAAATAGTTTTATAATAATAGTTGCAAAGAATTCGTGACAGGAATGGTTTTCAGTGGTTGCGTCAGTTTTAATACAGTATATATATGGCATTAATGTTTCTATAACCGATTTGTAGTATAATTACAAAGTTGGGAAAACCCAAACTTATCACTTATGCACAAGAGAAAACAATATGTGTATTCGTTCACTTGTCAAAGATTTTGTGCATAAGAACATTGAACAAAGAAAGTAACAACAGCCAAAAATATTACCTTTCTCTAACATGAAAAGTCATTTTGTTATAATTATTATTATAGTTAATCATTTATAAAATGCCAGAAGTAATTAATTCAGTAAGTAATGATTCAACTCAATATTTGGCAAGCAAAAAATTTAAAGAATGAGAAAAAACATTTCTATTTAAGCCATATTAAAATTAAGATCAATTAACATTTTTATCATTCGCCATCTAGGAGGATACTTCCTTGTTTAATTTCATGAAAAAAATATGACCTGTTTCAAGCAATTACAAAATTTATGCCATTTTGAAACTTTATTTAAATCAATATCGATACAATGTTTTAATTGGTGTACAAAAGGAACTTTTGTTAGCAATATTCCAATAATTTGACTTACAATTGGAGAAAGAAGTATTATGGAGCAGTGATTTTAAAGGGTAAATGCCCTGTGTTATTGACACATCTACAGCAAAATTGTGCAATTGATTTTAAATTAATTGTTCCATTGTCACATCATTGTATTAATTCAACTTTGTGTTGCAGAAAAGGAGCATTTTTGTAGACTCAAACATCAGTATTTCCTCTGGATCCAGAAACCTAAAAAAGATGTTTCAATCATTATTTCTCATAAAAAATATTTAATTACTTTCAATCACTAAACATGCAAGCTAGAGAAATAGTAAGAGGAGGTAATTACCCAAATGTTGCAGCCTTAATTCATGATAATAAAGATGCATATTTGAAAACTGAAAACAATGTTTCATGACATGTAAAGGACTGAGAATAATTACTATTCATACTATTGATCAAATTTTTAGGTGAGCCACAAATTTGAGACAGCCTCTCAAAGTTTCAAAATATATTTACATTCATCATATTATCAGGACGGTTTGTTTTGGTGGACGATAATGGTTGAAATTGTTAAAATAAAACAAATGAAGTTAATTATTTTTTATTCTATATAGCCAGGACCGATGGCTCTTGTTGTATCTTGCGACCGACAGCAAGTGTCGGGAAAGGCTTGGTAGACAAAATGGGCAGGACAAACATCTTGTTTGTATTCATACAAAAATATCATCTAACCAATTGGGGGATCCGGGCGAAACTCTCAAAATTTTTAGATAACATTATTATTGTTAGATCACACCAGTCTTTTATATGAAAAAGGTAAAACATTTTATGAGAATGGGTGTCAGCATTTTTTAAACATTTCTTTATTGCAAGCGTTTACAGTTACCTTACCAATGAGTTCCAATAAATGTGACTTTCTTGTTTTTGTCAAGAGGGAAGGGAAACAAAAATATTAACAAAGATTTCAGAGATATAAAATCATATTTCAAAGTCTGTATCAGGTAATAAATAGGGCTGCAACGATTCTCGAATCGAAATCGATTTTCGATTTTATGGATTCGATTTCGATTTCGATTCGCCTCCTCCAAATTTCGATTCGATTCACGAAGTTACGATGTACTCTTACGAGAGGTTTGCAGCACTTGTTTATTTGTCCGCAATGTTAATATGTTTGGATTTTGCCTTGAGACAGAGGCTTGTTCTGCGTTTGGGGAACCCGATCTATTGTTTATTGATACAGCGTTCATGATTGTCTGTACGTATCTAACCAACAAAACACATTTGTATGAAAACCACAACCATGCCAAAACACACGCAGATACCGCTAACGAGCGAATTTATATTTGTTTCTTATGTATTCTAGCAAGAAGAACATTTGTCATTTTTTCTTTATGATTCAATGTCAATCTAGTTATTTTTCAAAGAATACAAGTTTTTGTTTTATAATTCAAAAAAAAAAATTCATCATTTCATTTGTGTCTTACTTATAAACTTTGTGTATTGTTATTGTTCAGGTTAATATAAAATAAATTATAAGATATAATTATAATGCTGCAATAAATATGTTTAATAAATATATGCACAATACTAGTTAATAAAATAAAAAATGATTGTTTATTTTTTATCACTAATTCATTTACAGAAGACATTCTGTCATAATGGACATGCATGTAAAAGATAAATGCATTATGATTTAAATCACATGATTGATGATGAATCGAATCGAAAATAATCTAATCGGCCAATTTTTAATCGAAAAATCGAATCGACCAATCAGAGTGAATCGTTGCAGCCCTAGTAATAAATAATTGATTATATATCCTATATATTTATTATTAACTGATTGATCCATTTTTTTATTATCCATATAAATTTATTTATTTATCTCCCTGTTTTGAAGCAGGTGACAGGTGACAATTTACTTCAAAACTAACCTCAGAAAGCCAAAGCTTGTTATGCAGTTGAGTAGTCCAAACTTGCTCGGAAAAGTTGCAGTGTTGTCGAATCCTCACTTAACTGAAAGTTAAATAAAAGTATAAGTCTGAATTACTCAAAATTTAAACAGCTGAAATGTTAAAAAAAATATTGTGGTCTATGCAATTAAATATTCTTCTTATACATGTAATGGTTTCTATTGGCAAATAGAATATTTTTAACATTTATCTTTTTACTTAAAATGCAAATAATTTCATTCAGGTGATTGTTCCAGCATTTTCTTATAAAATGAGTTCTAAACCTCTTTCTGCTGAAGCAAACAAGTTTGAAAGTTTTTCATTGAAATAAACATATCTTAGAATAAACATACCCACTGGAAATTCACAACCCATATTTAGGAAAGCACTAAATACGGTAGGTTCAATTGGTAGGTAAAGCTTGTATGCCAAAAATAGTGGAAGTGTACATATTTGACAAAGAAACATATATTTCTGGTGTAAAACAAATTTTGAAATTTGAAAAGTCATAAAAATATCATCCTGTGTGTTAATAGCTTTATACCTAGAATAATTTTGAAGAAAAAAAAATAATCATACAAGTACGTTAATTTGGAACTTGTGAGTATAAACATATGGGAGCCTAACATTTTAAGCATAAAATTGCATAAAGAAATTAATATATAAATTATCTTGTAACTCTCATGTAAAATAATGAAGCAGATTCTTACAGAAAAAGTAATTTAATTCATTGGTCTAAAATATAATATCTGTGTTTAGGGTTACCTGAGTCGTGACCATCTATCCATGTACAATTTTTCCGACCCATCACTTTTCTTTTGGCCTGGAAGACTGTGGTTGCCACTATGGCCATTGGGTCTGTCACAATTTGTAACACAAATGTCTGCAATATAATGCAACCTTACATTCAGTTACAAGGTCAATAACGTTTACCATATACTTTTGTTTTGTGTCAGAATTATTGATGAGCTGATTATCAACATTAATCTATAACTTGTCATTATAATCCAAAATCGAGTAAATCGATAAACATGATTAATAAAATTTGTTTCAAAATACTTGTTTTTTTTCTTTGGAGAAACAGAGTTTTTATTTGATTTCATTGACCTGATAAGTTGTTGAATGTTGAATTCTTTGGCTTAAATTTGGATGGATGTAAAAAAACAGTGGTATAATTATATACTTGTATACAAAAAGAGTACGGGAGAATTAAAATGTTATCATGCATTATCTTTAAAGGACGACATCTACGGAAAATGTATATCTCTGGTATGAAAATTTTCAAAGACTAAATTACAATTAAATTTTGGAAACAAAAGATAAAACATTATGTTCAGTTGGTTTCTTTTTATATTTCTATTACAAAAGTGTAGAAACAAGTGCATAACGCAGCTGTAACGGGGGGAATCCCTTTTTTGTTGTAGAGGCAAGACTGGAAAACCCCCCATTTTGCAGTTTGTCTTTGCACATATCTTTATATCTGTTAATGCAGTTTTCAAACTTTTGACAGATAAGCACTTATGGTTATTAGTACTTTCTTTTTATATGTATACTTTTAGTTTTCTTGACCACTTATTTACCTGTTGATGTCTACCTTTAAATCAATGAAAGGGTATAAATGTAGAGGCACATTATAGAATTTACTCATGCTAAAATTGAGCATTTATATATTTGCTGGAAGTAAATGTTATTCAAAATCTTTGTTTCAGTTAAAAATTATGTGTCAATAATTGATCGCAACCCTTTATTGATAATCAAATCAATGCTGAAAATCCTACCAATTCACTACTAGTCATTATGATTTTTCAATAATCATTTATTAATTTATATAGTTATTTAAATTTTATCATTTATCCAACCAACTGACCCACATTTTAAAATGCCACAAATTCTGAACACAGGTTTTATGGGGGGGATATTTTGGTAAAAAATCTGACAAAAATATGAATCTACTCAACACAAATGTAAGATCTATATGATATCAGGTCAGGGATAGCTGTGGTAAAACACCGCGCTCTCAAATACCACAGGACGTGCAACTGGTATAATACCGGAAGTTATACCCTGGAGCCAAATTCCCACAGACACTGTTTTTTCACTATTGTAAACAAATAAATCCATAGAATTACTTTTTCTTTATCTTCAGTGCATTCAATATCAATTTTTCCATTAGAATTGCATAATAATATTTACGGGTTTCATTTCTGAAAATCATCAAAAACCAATTTTTGCATCATTGATTTTGCCTTAAAAATGGCGCAAACCTGACAAAAACCTGTGAAATGCTATACAATTCCATTGATTTATCAGAGGGCGGCCTTTACCGGAAGAACAAAACGCATATCGGGTGTTGTGCGAATGTACAGGGAGACCTGAGACTTTGTCTCTCTCCACGTAAGGGAATGATACAATTCTATTTAGTATTTATCAAAATTTTCAAAATTCCATAAAATGGACATATGAAAAATAAGGTTAAAATGCTACAAATCTGTATTCACTACAATTTTGCTACATGGTATAGTATACCGTAATTCCACACATTCATGTTTATCCAAACACATGGGAACTATCACATTTTTCAACGCATTTATGTAAATAAATATGAATCTCTGCTATTCAAAACAAATGTTTATATCTTTGAAAATGTTTATATTTGTAAATTGTAAAATGAAAATTTATCCTGGGTTTTGAAACAATCTTGATAAAAACAGTGACGTTTTTGTCAAATGCAACACGTCGGGAGTTCCAGGAAATGGGAACATGATAATTATCATTGTTTAACAGCACATGCTAATACTTAAACATTGCTTCGTTATTCACATCATGACATGTAGATAAGGATTTTGTTATTTTCAAACAAAAACAATTAAACAAATGCATTCCCTCGTCAGAAAATGAATCAAAACACTTTGGAACTAACTGAATGTGAAATAATGATTTCATATGACCAACCTGAAGGAAAGTGTGTTGCTATATAGCTGTTTGATACTGAAATAAAAATTTATTAACTGCGTTTTCTGTATATGCTGTGGGATTTGGGAGCACTATGTTTTACCAAAGTTGTCCCTGACCTGTCTACACAACTTCACAAGTCTACCACTACAACCAGTGACAACCTGTAGGAGAGTTACTTTGAAGCACCCTTCTACCTCTGCACACTCAGGATCTGTGATGTACACAGCTGATGAAATCATAGTTTAGTTATCAGATTATAAACTTTAGCCCTAAATGTTTATAAATTAATTCAAAAAATTGAATTGAGCAGGAGTTTTACCTTCCACTGACGCGATGCGGCGTGCTTGCGTTGTTTACACTCACTCTGACAGCTGGCTGAGACTGAGAACGTCGACAGAGCAATGCAGGAAACTTCACAAATTCTCTACAAATGGTGGTTTTTCTGTCTATCCGGTAAACAGCTGAATCATTGTTCCACTCGATACATCACTAGAATATAAATATTTCACACAACAGCGCCTTCATCAATGCTTTTTGCGGATGCACTTTTGACAGCTCGTTTGTTTACATTTGACCATCCATTACCGGAAGTAAAAGTTCCCATAAGCAGTTGGCGCATGCGTGGCGCAACCTATTTTAAATCTCGCGCCTGTCGCCGCTCCATTTCTAGATCTTTTTGCTCATACACAGACTGTTAGAATCATGGCCCATATTTTCATCTCCCTCAAATACATGTAAAGAATCATCAAAACTTCTTTTGTATCTTTTTATAACTTCTACAGCAATAGTAAAACATTGATTTGAAAAAA
>CALJNE010000022.1 GCA_937982115.1 uncultured Bacteroidales bacterium
GCATACCGAAGTAACCCGTCATGATGAAGTAATTCGGCAGTTTTGGGGATTTAAGCAAATGGCAGGGCATAAAGTCTTTCAACGTTTTTTTAACAAGTTCCATCAAAGCACCAATCAACAAGTATTTACGGCATGGTATCAATGGTTTTTCTCATATTTGCAGTTCGATAATTTCACATTAGATATTGATAATTGATAGTAGTATAATCACCTGTTATGGTAAACAACAAGGCGTCCAAAAAGGATATAACACCAAGAAATCCGGAAGAGCCTCGCATCATCCGCTGATGGCTTTTGAATCAGAAACAAAGATGGTAGCAAACTTCTGGTTACGAAGCGGTCAGGCTCATACAGCCAATAATATAGAAGCATTCATAGAAGATACCTTAGAGAAATTATCGGGTAAACGTATTGGATTATTGCGTGCTGACAGCTGTTAGGCACTACAAATCAGTTTTTAAAATTATAAAAACGTAAGTTACTGTATGCAATTTGTTGAATTTTTCAAAAATTGGAATTTTTCAAAAAAGTAACAAAGTCAGGAAATAGTTTAATGAAAGTTCAAAAAAAATAAATATGACACTGAATTAGAAATACGAAAAAGTATAAATGATTCTGACAAAAAGGATATACAATAGTTACTATTATTTATAAGGATGCTTTTCTATTTAAGAATGGTTTAACTGCGGTTGAAAAATTGGAATAAAGATTTATCCCGGAAAAAGTAGCAGCTGTGAATTGATTTAATGCTTAGAAGAATAAATAAAATACGGAGGTTGAATGTTATAGCTCAACCTCCGTTACTTTATTATCAATTGCTACAGATTGTTAGAATCAGTTATTAGTTGATTTTTCTATTCTTACTACAGAATATTTAAAAGGTGCAATTTTAGACATAGGATCTTTTTCGTTTCGTGTAAGAGCATTAACCGGAGCTTCATGGAAGTGCCATGGCATAAATGCTTCGCCTGTTAAAACTTCATCACGAACAAGAGCTTTTGTTTTTACTGTACCTCTTGGTGAAATTACGCTTACCATATCTCCGTCTTTGATATCAAGTCTTTCGGCATCATTTGGATTGATAATGATAAAGGCTTCATTTGAGTATGCGTTCAACAAATCACTCTTTCTGCTCATAGTGGCAGAATGATATTGATAAAGCAACCTTCCGGAATTCAATACAATGGGGTATTCATCGTTGGGTGTTTCGCTTTGAGGAGTGTAATCTACGGGGATAATTATTGCTTTTCCTGATGGAGTATTGAATTTTTCGAGGAATAGTGTTCTTTGACCGGGATCATTTTCATCATAACATGGCCATTGTATTCCTTCGTTTTCAATTCTCTTGTAGCTAATACCTTTAAATATTGGAGCGGCTTCGCGAATTTCGTTCCAGATTTGTTCTTCATCTTGATAATCGCCGATATTTACGCCCATTCTTTTTGCAATTTCAATAGTAATTTTCCAATCATCCATAGCTTCGCCCGGAGATTCAATGGCTTTACGAAGTCGTAAAACTCTCCTGTCGCTGTTTACAACTGAACCGTTTGTTTCAAATAAGGAGGCTGCCGGTAAAATAACATCAGCGTAATATGCTGTTTCTGTCTCGAAAATATCCTGAACAACAAGAAATTCAACTTTTTCTAAAGCTTCGATGGTATGATTTTGATTTGGGTCTGTAATTACAGGATTTTCTCCCATGATATACAAAGCTTTGATTTTTCCGTCGTGAACGGCATCCATAATTTCGAGTGTTGTTAATCCGGGATTTGGGTCAAGGCTTTCGTAAGGGACATTCCAGATTTTGGCAACTCGTTTACGATTTTCATCATTTTTTACAGGAATATAACCGGGATAATTAACCGGACTTGCTCCTACATCAGTAGCTCCCTGCACGTTATTTTGACCACGGGGAGGATTTAGCCCGCAACGTTCGTGTCCAATCTGTCCGGTAATCAAACACATGTTTATTAGCGAAAATACGTTGTTAGTACCAACGGTTTGCTGGCTCATGCCCATTCCTGTAGCAATCATTGCTGTTGGTGCAGTTGCATACATTTTTGCTGCTGCTTCAAGTTTTGCGACAGGAACTCCTGTAATCTTTTCGGTATATTCGGGTGTATATTTATCTGTTAGTTTTTTAAGTTCTTCAAAAGCTTGCATTCCGTTTTCCACTCTGTTTTCTATAAAATTTTTATCAATCCATCCATTTTTTATAATGATGTGCATTAAGCCGTTAAGCAAAGCAACATCAGTAGCAAGGCGTGGTTGAAGCCAGATATCAGCATATTTTACCAGTGGTGTCCATCTTGGATCTACAACTATTATCTTTTGTCCGCGAGCTTTACCTCTTTTTACATAAGTAGCTGTTATTGGATGTGTTTCAATAATGTTGTTGCCAATAACAAACAAACAATCTGTAGTCTCAAAATCTTCTATTGAATTACTGCCGGCACCGTCTCCAAATTGTTTCAACATTGCTGTAACAGTAGAAGCATGACACAAACGAGTGCAATAATCAACATTATTGTTGCCAAATGCTATACGTATAAATTTCTGAAAAATGTAGTTTTCTTCGTTGCTGCATTTAGCTGAAGAATATCCTGCCAGAGCTTGATTCCCGTATTTTTGTTTGATTTCATTGAATTTGTGGGCTATTAAATCAAGAGCTTCGTCCCAGCTTGCTTTTTCGAATTTGCCGTTTCGTTTTATCAATGGATGAGTCAGGCGTTTTCTGTTATTGGCATATTGATATCCGAATCGTCCTTTAACACAAAGTCTTCCGTCATTGGGAGATACTCCTTCATGCCCGTCGCATCTTACGATTTTATTGTCTTTTACAAAAACCTCTAATTGACAACCAACGCCACAATATGGACATGTTGTAATTACTTTTTTGCAAATCTTTTCCACATGAAATTCGCCTTTAAAAGGCTTTTCAACAATTGCTCCCGTCGGACATAACTGAATACATTCTCCGCATCCGTCGCATTCACTTTCTTTCCAGATACCGTAACCGGCAACAATATACTTCGAAATACCTCTGTCTGCAAAACTCAAAACAGATTTTCCCTGTACTTCTTCGCAGGCTTTTATACATCTAAAACATTTAATACATTTAGATGAATCATAAATCAAAACAGGGGAGGAGTCGTCAACAACTCTTGGAATACTCTGCCAGATAGATTTTATCGGACGATTTTGGGGTTTTTCTAATCCGTATTGTTTTATTAAAGGTCTAAGTTCATCTTCATAAGAACCGTCGTATTCTTCGTTGTGTTCGGCTAATAAGTAGGCTAATGTATGCTTGCGGTTATTTTCTATTTCTTCGTCAAAAGCAATAATATTCATTCCATCTTTAATCCTCACGGTGCAGGACATTATCAAGCCCGGAGTATTAATAATTTTTACGACGCATAAACGGCAAGCTCCGGTAGGACTTAGTTTTTTGTGATAACATAATCCCGGAATATTGATGCCGTTGTCTCTTGCAACTTGCAGCAAATTAGCTCCTTCAAGAGCTGTAATTTCTTTACCGTCAATTTTTATCTTAACAATCTTTTCCATGTTATTGAAAGTTTTTAAAAAATCTAATGTATGATTTAATTGGCAATACAGGGCTTTGTCCTAAGGGGCACAAAGAAGTTTTTGCCATATATTCCGATTCGTTTAATAAAAAATTCATATCAATTTCTGCAGAATTTTGTTTTGAAATTTCGTTTAAAAGTAATCTCGTTCCTATTCGGCAAGGAACACATTTACCACAGGATTCATGTTTGAAAAAGTGTAATATGCTCTTCATCATTTTCTTAAGGTCAGTTTTATCATCAACTATAATCACAGCTCCCGAACCGAGTGTAAGACCTTCTTTTTTTAGTGTTTCATAAGCAAGAGCAATATCAAGCATTGATTGGTCAGCAAATGTTCCGGCAGCACCGCCGAGTAAAGCAGCTTTAAATTTATAACCATCTTTCATTCCTCCGCAAACATCAAAAATCAATTCTCTCAAGGTTACGCCTAAAGGTAATTCAAAAACGCCGGTTTTATTTACATTTCCGCTAACGCAAAACAGTTTAGTGCCTTTTGATTCTGCAGTACCTATTTTAATATAATCTTCTGAACCATTAGAAATTATAAATGGAAGATGAGAAAATGTTTCAACATTATTTACAAGAGTAGGATAGCCCCACAAACCTTTTTCTGCAGGGAAAGGCGGTTTTATTCGGGGATAACCTCTTTTGCCTTCTAGGCTTTCAAGGAGAGTTAATTCTTCACCGCAAAGGTATGAACCTGCTCCTTTAAATAATCCCATCTCAAGATTTAATCCGATATTAAGAATATTTTTACCTAAAAATCCTTTATCATAGCATTGCTTTATTGCATTTTCAAGATTTTCAATTGAAGGATAGTATTCGCCGCGAATGTATATGTAGGCATTAGTGGCTCTTATTGCAAAAGCAGCTATAATCATCCCTTCTATCAACAAAAAAGGGTCTGTTTCCATTATCATTCTGTCTTTAAATGTGCCGGGTTCTCCTTCATCGGCATTACAAACTACATAGCGTTTTTCACAGGAGAGGCATGATGAACTTGTGAATCTTTGCTTTAAGCCTGTCGGGAAACCTGCTCCGCCTCGTCCTCGTAAGCCGGACTTTTCTATTTCGTCCAATACCGATTCCGGAGACATCGAGGATAATTTTTTTATCGCTTCAAATCCTCCTGTGTTTAAATAATCTTCAATTGATTTTGGATTTACTTTTCCGCTTCGTGCAAGTGATATTAATGGAAAACTTTTCATCATCTTTATTTTTAATATTTGGAAATTATTTCTTCTATTTTTTCAGGGGTCATTCCTGTGTAAATTTCTCTATTTATCATTATTGAAGGGGCTTTTCCGCATCTTCCTAAACATTCAACTTTTTGAAGACTGAATTTCCCGTCTTCGGATATGTTATTGTCGTTAATTTTTAGTTTTTGTTTTAAAATATCATAGAGATTATCACTTCCCATATTGCTGCAAATGGGGGAATTACACACATAAATAATATTTTGCCCTTGTGGTTTGGTGTTGAACATCGTATAATATGTAATAACTCCAAAAATTTGTGATTTAGTTAGTTTAAAATGTTTGCAACACTCGTCCATAATAGCATCATCAATATATTTATGCGGATGTGCATTTTGTAATTCATGAAGAGCATTGATTAAATATTCCTTTTTCTGAGGATATTTCATTAAAATTTCTTTGATTAAATTAAAATTCAGACTTTGCATATTCAATGGCTTTTAAGTATTCTGATTTAAGATTAACATTAAAAAACACTTTTTCCGGTTGGTATGGTAAATTTATAAAAAATTTAAAAACATTTTCATTTTCAAAAATTTTTCTCACACTGTATTGTTTCAAATTAATATTATTTTCAATTTTTGATAAAAGACTTATATTGTAAATGCTATGTAAAGGTTCAATTTTTTGGTCGTAATAGGGAATTATAGCCTTATATTTTTTCTCTTGATTGGATTTTGTGAAATTAACCATTTCAATAATTAAGTTTCTATCAATAAAAGGCATATCTCCGGAAAGAATAAATACATAAGGATTTTTTGAATACATTAAAGCACTGTAAATTCCGGCAATCGGACCTATTCCTTGATAAATATCCGGATAAACAGGTAAATTATTGAAACTTTCAGAAGTCTTACCACAAATTAAAATTTCATCAAATATCTGATTAAGAATTTCAAGTTGTCTTTTAATAATGGATTTTTCGCCAACAATTAATTCCGGCTTATGTATGCCGTTCATTCTGCTCCCTGAACCTCCTGTAAGAATTGCAGCCGAAATTTTCATTAAAAAACGCTTTTGTGCTAAATAAACAAAAATTTTGTAATTAAAGTTTATGAAATTTGAAATTTAGAATTTTTCTAAATTTTTTCAAAAAAATAGTTTAATTCAGAAACTCACAAAGATTTTGTATTAAGCCGAAAATAATTATTTTTGAAAAAACATATTTCTATGAGTTGGATAAAAACAAAAATCAAAGTATTTTTTTTAATTTTGATAAATATTATTTTTATTACAAGTTCGTGCAGTTCGCAAAATAAAATAAGTGATATGAACAATTTTAAAAAGACAAATTGGGAAGCATTAAACGAAAATGCTGTTAAGTTGATAGGAAAAAATTGGATGTTGATTACGGCTGGTAAACTAAATGATTACAATATGATGACTGCAAGTTGGGGAAGTTTGGGATGGTTATGGGAAAAACCGGTATCTTTTATTTTTGTTCGTCCACAGCGTTATACACATAAATTTACCGAAAGAGAAGATTATTACACTCTGTGTTTTTTTGATGAAAAAGATCGTGAAATTTTATCAAAAATGGGCAGTGTTTCGGGTCGTAATTTTGATAAAATGAATTATCACAAACTTACAGCCATAGAAACAGAAAACGGCTCAGTTGCCTTTGCCGAAGCCAGAATAATCGTAGAATGCAGAAAATTATATGCCACAAAGATTAAAGAAGAAGATTTTGTTGATGATAAAATACCGGCTAAAGTATATCCTACAAAAGATTTTCACACTATGTATGTGGGGGAGATTGTAAATGTTTGGGTGAGAGAATAGTAAATTTGTTATTTATTTATTTTCTTTATGTTCTTTTACAAAACCAACGAAATCTTTAATAACATAATATGACAATCCGGGAAAAACTATAAAAATTAAGGGATTGTGATGCCATGCTCCGGTAAAATTTAATTGTACTAAATCCATAAAAGCTCTGGTTAAACCACAGCCGGGGCATCGCACATTGAAAATTGTATAATAAATGCACGGAATTAAAATGTCTATTTTAGCCAAATATAAAAGTGCAAAGCCTATTAAATAATAAAAGGCAATTGCACTTAATAGAAAATGTTTTCGTAAATATTTAAGTAAAATTAAAAAATTACGATTAATCTTTGAGAGGTCTTCCTTCATTATCTCTGAAACTACCGTTAGCAATCATTACTATGTCAATTATAGTCCAAATTGCACATCCCCCAAAAGTAATCAGTTGTAAAATCCCTAATAGAACATGCCCAGTATAGAACCTTGCCAATCCATGAATTCCTGTAAACATTGATACCACAGATAAAATTAATGCTGTTGTTTTTTCTTTAGGTGGGTTTGCAATCGGAGCACCTTGTTGAGTATTTTGTGGATTGTCATAAATTACTTGTTGCGAATCGGAATTTACAATAGGTTGTTGAGCACCACAAACCGGACACACTTGAGCTTCAAAAGGAATTTGGGCTCCACACTGAATACAAAATTTATTTGCCATATTTTAATTTTTTTGTTTTTTGTTAAAAAAAAGGGTAAAAAATTACCCTTTTTGTTTTACTTTTCTAATGGTCTCCCGTCTGCCATAGGCATTTTATCAGTTAGGATCATTATTAAATCATATAATGTCCAAATACCGCAACCACCTAAAGTAATCAACATTAACCACCAATTGCTGTATCCCATCATAAGTCTGTGGATACCTAATGATCCTGCAAACCAGCAAATTAATGCCATAACCATTTTTTTCTGTACGGGTTTTTCTTCTGCCATAATATTATTTTTTTAATTTTTGCCTACTCTATAAAGTTTTCGGCCTCCCTTAAATAACTATGCAATAATACAAATAATTTATTTAAATTTCAAAAATTTTTTTTAACAATTTGTTAATTTATTGTAAAAAAAAATATATTTTATTATATTTTTATAAAATTTTGTTTAAAGCAACTTTTGTCTTTTTTAATTGATAAAAAATACTTTCCTGGTAGCAAATTTTTTGTAGAAATATATCCTTCATTTACAATTATTCCTGACGAAACTAATTTTCCACTTATAGAATAAATATAATATTCACACCCGATATAGTCATAAAAATTTTCAATAAATAATTCATCTTTAACCGGATTTGGATAAATATTAACTTTTTTGAATACATTATATAAGTTATATGAGACATCTTGTAAGCGGGATTTGAATAAAAAAATATCAATTTCACCGTGAAATTGGGGTAAATCGGCACTGTTTGTAGACATTGATAAATAATTAATACCATTTAAATTGCTATTGTATATATATTCTGTAGAAATCCAATTAAAAACATTATTATATTCAGGATAATAACTATTATTAACATTAAAATAAGTGTAAACAAGATTGGAATAAGAATAACCATCTGATACTGAGCCAAAAATTTCGTATTCTGAATCATTAATAAAATTGGCATCCATAAAATAAACATTTTCATTTGGAATTCCATATGAAATCCCTGAAATTATATCTCCATTAGAGTCTATTAAACAAAGAAAACCAAAAAAATTTGCAATTTTTTGAGAATTCGAATCTTTTACAACAAATTCAAAATCCCCATTAGTGCTATTTGAAGCACCAATTAAAACAAATTTATCGTTATCAATTTTTTTTACATTAAAAATGTAATCTTCAAAATTTCCACCAAAACATTTTGACCACATTATCTCTCCCATAGAATTAACTTTACAAACCCATACATCATAATTTCCATGATTATCACTTAAATAAAAGTCTGTTGATTTTGAAGTTCCAAAAAATATGATATTCCCATCTTGTAACTGATATGCAAATAAAATATAGTCATCATTTGAACCTCCATAATTTTTAGCCCATGCTTTTGTGTATGCTGGATTTAAATTTATTAATATTCCATCATAACCTCCAAAATTTTGAGAAAAATCGCCATCAGTAGATTTGCTTATTCCGGATAATAAATATCCACCTAAATTTTTTGCTGATAATCCATAAATTCTATCTGGTCCCGAACCTCCAAATCTTAAATAAGGGGATAACCATTCTGTAGTATAATCGAAATTTTTTAAATATATGTCATAATCTCCATAACAACTTGAATATTCATCAGAATCTGAATTACTTTCATATGCAACTAATATTGTGTTTTCAGGTGTGGGTAATATTTTACGAACAATCTCTGTTTCATTACCTCCTATAATAACTTTTTTTCGTAAATTAAGTAATGTGTCAAAAAACATAACATATCCCGAAGCACTAGTTTCTGCACTTTGAAAATCTCCATCATTCGAATAAGTGTATCCCGAAACTCCAATTAAACTATCTCCAATTGGGGTAATTGAATTTACAAAATCCATATTACTTCCGCCAAAACATTTATAATCATAAATGTTGAGATTAGTTTGTGAGAATGATTGTGAAATTATTCCAATCACAAATAAAAAAGGTATAACATTTTTCATATTATTGCACTTTTAGTTTCTACAAAGATATTAAAAAATCAAAATATCTCAGTTATTCACAATGAATTTTTTTATGAAATATTTTTTGTCGTTATAATACAGGCATAACAGATATGTTCCTGAAGAATATTTAGAAATATCTATTGTTTTTAAAGAGGTATCTATCGAGAATTCATCAATTTTTTGTGCTTTAGTATTGAATATTCTGCAATCAAATACTTCATTACCATAGTTGTCAATTTTCACTGTTAAGATATCACTCGCAGGACTTGGATAAACATAAATAATTAATTCCTTATCAAATGGAGGTTTTTCATTTTCAGGTATTTTATAAACTTTTAAAGTTAAACTTATTACACTATCACACCCATAGATATTTATAAATGTATTCGAAAAGTAATATAAATCATCTTCAGATATGGGTTCGATGCTAAATCCAAACTTTGTATATCTTTGATTTACAGGAATCGAATCAAAAAGCAACAGCAAATTTTTTGGATTAACAGTTAAATTAAGAATCACAATACTATCACAACCATTAGTGGCAGTAAAATAATTTGTATAAGTTCCTGTATTTAATTCATTAAAACCATTTTGATTATAAACTTCTCCTTCACAAATTTCGGCGTTGAAATTTATTTGATAGAAATTGTCAACAGATAAAACTAATTTAATTATGCTGTCGCAATTATATGCAGTATTATGGTATTCATAATAAACTCCCGGGTCGCTCAGATATTCATTATTGAAATAGTATGAACTGCTTTTACAAATTGTAACCTCACGAATAATTTCCGGATAGCTCGGTAATACGGTTAATTGCAATGTTTTTATGGTATCACAAGTTTCGGAGAATGAATTTGTAAAATAACTAAAATTTCCGGGAGTGCTTGTTGGTATTTCAAATCCGTTTTTGATGTAGGTTTCTCCGGCACAAATGCTGTCAATAAAAATTATCTCGTTTACATAATTGACACTAATATTATATATGGAAATTTGATTTCCTGAAGAAACAGTGATTTTAAAAATTTTATTGTTCTGTAAACTTTGAACATTAGCACTCGCATTCTGGCTTTGAGCTGTTGCTGTAACTATAGGAATAATACCGCAAACAGAATTTATTTCATAATTAAATGTAAGGGGATTAAAGTTTTCAATTGAAGAACCATTGATTTTTATATCACTCAATAAAGTATTGTAAATCAATTCAGCATCATCAATAAATAAAATATCACTTGTAGAGCCTTGACCAGCAATAGAATTGGTTGTAAACGTCAGCAAAATATATTCAGGGTTATTTGATGGAAAATTATAATTAAATGGAATGGAAAACCTTCTCCAGTTCTGATTTCCTCTTGTAAAGTTATGCTCTGCTTTAGCAACAACATGTTGGGAAGATTGAGAATCTTCAGGGTCTCGATAGTTATAGTTATCATGAATTACCCCAGAAACTCTTGCTGTTTGAGTTTCGGAAGGACATATAAATTTTGCCCAGAAAACTAAACTATCCGGTTTTGCATTTAATGGATGATTAAATCCTGCAGATTCTCGCAATGTGACGTTATAGTTTGAACTGCTTGTGGGATTTGTACTGCCTATTTTTATTTTTCCGGTTGTCATTGTACCATTGGCAATAACACCAAGAGTTGATGTAGCAAAAAGTTTCAAACTGTATGAACCTGTACTTCCAGGTCTTACATCTGTGGATTTTGAATGTCGAGCCTGTGTTGCAGAACTACATCCAATCATAAGACTGCAATCTGCACTTGTAAAACCATTCCATCCGACAGGCTCTGCATCGCTTGATGAACTATCCCAATTTTCAAAATCACCATTGACTATATTGTAGTTTTGTGAAAACAAAAAAATCACAAGAAATAAGAGTGGAATCACTATAATTCTCTTCATGATTGAATTTTTTTCAAATATATAACAAAAATTTTATTCTCGCAAGTGTCAATATGACAGGTTTTTGAAATGTATTGATGTCAATATGGCTTATTTTTATTCTATTAAATGCCAAAATATTCACTATTAATCAAGTGGTACTTAGTTTGCAAAATTCAAGGTGAAAATAAAAAAGTAAATAACAAAAAATAAAAAAATAAAAGAAAGGAGGGCAAAGCTATGATAGCAAAGAGAAATAATTACGGATTTTTACCATCAATTTTCGAGTCGTTCTTCAAAGATTTCGACATGAATGAAAATGTACCTGTACTGTTCACAAGTCCGGAATTCAATGTTTACGAAACCGACAAAGAATATGTTGTTGAAGCAGCAGTTCCGGGATTGGACAAAAAAGATTTCCGCATCGAAGTGAACGATAACGTTCTGGAAATCTCG
>CALJNE010000023.1 GCA_937982115.1 uncultured Bacteroidales bacterium
AAAATCTACTTAATTCAAGAATGAGAAAGAAACTATTTCTTATCGAAAAAAATGAGGTATTAAAGAAAGTTAATGAAAATTTTGAAGCAATTGTAACTTATTCAGAAAAATTTGAGATATCGTATTGTTTTGATATAACAAATAAAAAAATTGTCATGCCTAATGAAAAGAAAGAACTTGAAAATCTTTTAAATTTTTTAAATGATGACCTTTTTAATTCACCAATAACAGGGAACAATTATGAAACCAACTCCAAAAGAAAAATTTCTAATTAAACTAAAAATTGATAAAAATGTAAATAAATTTTATTAAAGAATGCAAGTTAATCAGCTCTACGGGCTTACGGAGGAGGAGGTGATGATAGTAGAAGGGAAATAACTCTGTGCCCCTCCGTGCCCTCTGTGGTGAAAAAAGTCTCACCACGGAGAACACAGAGATACACAGAGAAAAAAAACTCCGTGCCCCTCTGTGCCCTCTGTGGTGAAAAAAAGTCTCACCACGGAGAGCACAGAGATACACAGAGAAAAAGAAGAATAAAACCCTATGTGTATCTTTTGTACGGGCTTACGGAGGAGGAGGTGAGGATAATAGAAGGGAAATACCCCCCTTGCCCTCTGAGGTGGAAAAAGAGTTTAAACACATGAAATACTGATAATAAAAAAACTTATAAATTAAAAAGAGTAGAAAACACAGATACAATAAAAAAGGTTGATTTTTTATATTCCAGGACCAATTTAAAAATCTAAAACTGTAACCCATTCAAAAGGATCTTCAATTTCGCCGAATTGAATTCCAACAAGAGTTTCATATAGTTTTGTAGAAACCGGTCCTGCTTTACCATCTTTACAATAAGTAAATGTTTTTCCTGTATCCAGATCTTTAATTTCGCCTATTGGAGCAATAATAGCAGCAGTACCGCAAGCCCCAACTTCTTCGAAAGTTTCGAGTTCGTCAAATTCAACAGGCCGACGTTCTACTTTTAATCCAAGTAATTTGGCAAGTTCTTCTAGACTCTTATTTGTAATAGATCCTAGTATAGAAGTTGATTTTGGAGTTATGTAAGTATTGTTTTTTATTGCAAAAAAGTTTGCAGCACCAATTTCGTCAATATATTTCTTTTCTTTAGCATCGAGGTACATTGGCGAACTGTAGCCTGCTTTATGAGCTTTCATTACTCCCTTAAGGCTTGCAGCATAATTACCTCCTACTTTGTAAGTTCCGGTTCCAAGAGGAGCAGCTCTATCAGAATCGCGTACCACAGCAATTTTTACAGGATTAAAACCTTCTTTAAAATAAGGACCAACAGGAGTAACAAAAATCAAAAAAGTGTACTCATCAGAAGGTTGCACTCCAACTTTTGGACCAGAACCAAAAAGCAATGGTCTTATATAGAGAGATGCTCCGGTACCATAAGGCGGAACAAATTCTTGATTAAGCTCCACAACTTTTTTAACCATGTTGAAAAATAGATCATCATCAATTTCAGCCATAAAAATACCATGAGCCGAATGACGTAGTCTGGCTGCATTTTCTTGCCATCTAAAAAGACGAATTTTACCGTCTTTGCCCCGATATGCTTTCATCCCCTCAAATGCTTCCTGTCCATAATGCAAGGCTGTAGCAGCAATGTGGATGTTTATATACTCGGAATCTGTGACTTCAATATCGCCCCATTTTCCGTCTTTCCAAACACAACGAACATTGTAGTTGGTTTTTACGTAACCAAATGGTAATTGAGACCAATTTAAATCTATCATAATACTAAAATTTTATTCGTTGCTCAAAAGTATAAATCTATTTTTAATTTTCTAAATAAAAAACTATGTTTTACAATAGAATTAAAAAGAATTTTTTACCAACCGAATAATTTTAGTATTTTGGGTTTAATTTCAGTATTATCTATAGCTCCTCCAAAATTTTCAGATCCCTTGCCAATTGCATAAACCGGAACTTTATCAGCAAGGTGATTCCATGTTGTGAAATTTAATCCTATATTACGAATTATTACTTTTGAAATTGCTACCGCTACCGGATTATACTCATCGTATTTTATTCTTAACTCTTCCTCTGTTAGGTTTGTTCGGGCAAAAAAGTAATAATCAAAAGCAGATTTTAATTCAATCATATCATTTTTAGTAAAATTTGGCAAGGGACTGTAAAAGTTTTCATCGGCTAATTTTAAAACTTCCTTAATAGAATAATCAGTGGCATTTTCTTTATAATTATCTAAAACACCGGAAAAATATTTCAAAGAATGTTTATAATTTAGTAAAAGAGATAAATTAGTCTGGTATTCTTTTTCATAATTTCCGATTGATATACCGCCTGTGTCATGGTCAGATGTAACGATTATTA
Source organism: uncultured Bacteroidales bacterium (assembly GCA_937982115.1). Lineage (GTDB taxonomy): Bacteria > Bacteroidota > Bacteroidia > Bacteroidales > ML635J-15 > Bact-19. The sequence continues at coordinate 2,356 of CALJNE010000023.1, forward strand.
AAGTTTGGTCGGGATATTTCTGATAAAATTCGAGAGCCTTTTTTATGGCAAGGTCAAAATCAATAACTTCGAGTGCAAGAGTTGCAGGGTCGTTTTCGTGAGCAGCCCAATCAATTTTACCTCCTTCAATCATAATAAAAAAGCCCTTTTCATTATACAGAAAATCTATTGCTTTTTCAACAATTTCAGCAAGAGAAAAACCACCGAGCTTTTTACGGTCAATGGCATAAGGCATATCGGCTTCGTCGAGTAATACCGGATTTGTAAAATATATTCCTTTTTTATCTTTGACCAAAGTTTTCCAATTATCAAAGCTGTTGGTAATAACAAAATCATTTTCTTGAGTAATTTCATACAAGCTTTTTTTGTCGTTGTTTTTATCATTTGGTTTAAGAAAACCACCTCCACCGAAGAAATCAAAACCGCTTTCATAAAGTTGAAGACCAATATTATAATAGTCTCTCCTATTTTTATTACTTGCGTAAAAAGCGGCAGGAGTTGCATGATTTATTCCCACAGTAGTAATAATTCCTACTTTAAAACCATTTTGTTTTGCAATTTTAGCAATGGATAAAGGAGGATTATCGAGGTGTGGATAATATGAAATTGTACCAAAACTTGCTTTTTCGCCGCAAGCAATAGCTGAACCGGCAGCACCTGAATCTGTTATTAAATTATCGGCACAATCGGTAGTGCAATCTCCATGCACCGGAAAGCCTGTAAAAGTAAGCCTTTTAAAACCAGTTTTTTCATCCTGAATCGATAGATAGGCTTCTGCAATACTAACATTCCCGAATCCCATGCCATCACCAATAAATAGAAAAATATATTTAGGTTTGGATTCAGGAGACTTTTCTCCAGGATTACAGGAATAAAATCCAAATACAACAGCCAACAAAAGAACTAATCCGGGAATAACACTGTACCTAAAAATCAAAAATTTGCTTTTCATAAAACTTTAATTTAGTTTAAATATTTTCATTATGAACAAATAAGTTATAATTTTGTCAAAAATAAATTAAAAATTTTAATTAAAAGTTAATTATGGCAGACTTAAATATTAATATTTATAATTCACTCACCAGAAAAAAAGAAAAATTTGTACCGATTAAATATCCGTTTGTAGGGATGTATGTTTGCGGTCCGACAGTTTACGGAGATCCTCATTTAGGACATGCTCGTCCTGCCATAACTTTCGATTTGTTGTTCAGATATCTTAAACATCTTGGGTATAAAGTAAGATATGTTCGTAATATTACAGATGTCGGTCATTTAGAAAACGATGCCGACGAAGGTGAAGATAAAATAGGCAAAAAGGCAAAACTCGAACAACTCGAGCCCATGGAAATTGTGGACTACTACACTAACCGCTATCACAAAGCCATGGAGCAATTAAACGTACTCACTCCGAGTATAGAGCCAAGAGCATCAGGTCATATTATCGAGCAAATAGAAATGACAAAGAAAATACTCGAAGCAGGATACGCTTATATTAGTAATGGCTCTGTGTATTTTGATGTTTTAAAATACAGCGAAAAATACAATTACGGTAAGCTCTCCGGCAGGGTACTCGAGGATCTTTATTCCAATACAAGAGAACTTGACGGACAACACGAAAAGAAAAACAGTTTTGATTTTGCTCTCTGGAAAAAAGCAAGTCCCGAACACATTATGCGCTGGCCATCTCCATGGAGTGTTGGATTTCCAGGATGGCATCTCGAATGCTCGGTAATGGGACATAAATACCTGGGCGAACAATTTGATATTCATGGAGGTGGAATGGATTTATTGTTCCCTCATCATGAATGCGAAATTGCTCAAAATACTGTTGCTGTTGGCGAAAACTCCATTAAATACTGGATTCACAACAATATGATTACCATAAACGGTCAGAAAATGGGAAAATCTCTTGGCAATTTTATAACTCTTGAAGAAATTTTCACAGGTAATCATAAATTGTTAGAACAGGCTTACTCCCCAATGACTATAAGATTTTTCATTTTACAAGCCCATTACAGGAGTACTCTTGATTTTAGTAACGAAGCTCTTAAAGCTGCCGAAAAAGGACTTGCAAGACTGCTTAAAGGTGCCGAGATTCTTGAAAAATTAAAATCTTCTGATTCTTCAGATGTTAATGCTACCGAATTGAAAGAAAAATGCTACGAAGCAATGAACGATGACTTAAATTCACCAATAGTCATTGCAAACCTCTTTGAGGCATTAAAAACCATCAACAGCATTGATAACGGCACTTTAAAAATTGACGCAAATAATCTCCAAATACTAAAAGAAACCTACAATACTTTCTTGTTTGACATTCTTGGAATTATTCCGGAGAAAAAATCCAATGCCGATAGCGAAGTTCTAAAACCGGTTGTTGATTTAGTATTAAATCTTAGACTTAAAGCAAAAAAGGAAAAAGATTTCAGTACTTCCGATTACATAAGAGATGAATTAACTAAACTCGGATTCAAAATTAAAGACACAAAAGAAGGTTTTGAATGGGAATTATAATATTAAATGAATTTTTCAATAATGAATGAGATAATAATTAGAAAAGCTGAACCTAAAGATTTTCCTGAAATCTTGAGAATGATACAGGATTTAGCTAAATTTGAAAAAGCTCCCGAACAAGTTATAAACTCTGTTGAAAAAATGAATAAAGAAAAAGACTTGTTCGGGTGTTTTCTCGCCGTTAACGAAAATGATGAAATAATGGGAATGGCATTATATTTCTTTGCATATTTTACCTGGGTCGGTAAATCTTTATATCTTGATGACCTCTATGTAAAGCCCGAGTACAGATGCAAAGGCATAGGAACAAAACTACTCGAAGAAATTTTTGCACTTGCAAAAAAAGAAAATTGCGGCAGATTACGCTGGCAGGTTCTAAATTGGAACACTGCTGCCATTAAACTTTACGAAAAATTGGGAGCTATGATTGATAATGAATGGAGTAATTGCGATTTCGATTATCAACAGATACAAAAGTTTTGAAACAAAAAACTCCTGAAATTCAGGAGTTTTTTTATTTTTAATGTTTTGCAAGATAATCAGCAACACCGTCATGACTGGCTTTCATAGTTTCCTGCCCTTTGTGCCAGTTTGCCGGACACACCTCTCCTAGTTCTTCAAAAGTTTGCCATGCGTCAATAATTCTTAAAACTTCATCAACATTTCTACCAATTGGCATATCATTTACAATTTGATGACGAACAATTCCGTTTTTATCAATAAAGAAAAGCCCACGATAAGCAACAAGTTCTCCCTCGGCAATCATTTCACCATCTTCATTAAAATCCCAGTAGCCAGCTAAAACATCGTAATTTGTTGAAATAGTTTTATTCGTATCTGCCACAACAGGATATTTTACACCTTTAATTCCTCCCAATTCTTTAGGTAACTGTAACCATCCCCAGTGCGATTGTTCTGTGTCTGTACTAACTGCAATGACCTGGACATTACGTTTTTCAAATTCTTCGAGTTTTTCCTGAAAAGCATGCAACTCAGTAGGACAAACAAATGTAAAATCCTTGGGATAAAAGAATAAAACAACATACTTTTTACCGATAAAATCAGCTAAAGAAAATTCAGAAACAATTCTTTCACCGTCCACTACTGCCTGAGCAGTGAATAAAGGAGCTTTTTTACCAACTAATACTGCCATATTTATTTATTTTAGTTAAACTTTTATTATAACAGTATTAGAAGCAAAAAGTTCAAATTAATTTATATTTTTTTGTCGGATAAGTTTTTCACTAATATCAGAGACAAAAAGAGTCATTATACCAGCAATAATCATCATAGCTCCACCAAAAATGAGCGTATAAATAGCATGCTGATTAAACAAGTGTTTGGTCATAGCACCCAGAATTGTTGCTGCCAGAATTTGAGGAAGAACGATAAAAAAGTTAAAAATTCCCATATAAATTCCCATTTTGTGTTCGGGCAGAGAACCGGTTAGAATAGCATAAGGCATTGAAAGAATACTTGCCCATGCTAATCCTACTCCTAGCATTGGGAGTATAAGCATTTGCGGATCTTTGAATAAAAACAATGATGCTAAACTGATACCTCCGATTATTAAGCATATTGTATGAGTAATTTTTCGGGAGGTATATTTTGCCAAAATTGGAAGTAAAAATGCAAAAATAGCAGCAGCACCGTTATAAACAGCAAATAACACACCAACCCAATTTGCACCTTTATTAAAAAGTTCGGATGTTGGATCTTTAGTCCCATATATATGGTCAGTAACTGCTGCAGTGGTATAAATCCACATTGCAAACAAAGCCAGCCATGTAAAAAATTGTACTACAGCCAGTTGCTTCATAGTTTTTGGCATCTTTAACAAATCCGAAAAAATTTCTACAAGCCCGCTTGAGGAATTTTTATTTTTTCTCAAATACCAGCTTATAAACATCATAATAGAGAACAAAACTAAAATTCCTGCAAGGATGTAAATTTCTTTCTCCATTTTTAAGTAATAAACCAATGCAGCAATTACAACTCCAAGGGAAGCAAAAATACCTGCAGTATTTAAAAATCTTTTAGCATCAACTATTTCGTCGGTGTAGTTCTGAAGTTTACGTTTTTCGGCAGCAGCAGTTTCAAACTGTATAACTTCTTCGGGCGAATATTCTTTGGTTGAAATTACAGTCCAAAGCACAGTTAAAAAGAACACTGCAGCTCCAATATAGAAAGCATATTTTACCGATGGCGGAATATGACCTTCAGGGGCAGTATTTTCAATACCGAGAATATTTGTAAGAAGATAAGGTAAAGCCGAAGCTACAACAGCTCCCGTACCAATAAAGAAGCTTTGCATGGCAAAGCCGGCAGTACGTTGTTCGTCGGGTAATAAATCTCCAACAAAGGCACGGAAAGGCTCCATAGATATATTAATCGAAGCATCCATTATCCAGAGCATTCCGGCAGCAACCCACAAAGCCGGGGAATTGGGCATAAATATCAAAGCTATTGAGGCCAAAATTGCTCCAACTAGGAAATATGGACGTCTGCGTCCCAGTCTTGTCCATGTTTTATCACTAAAGTGACCAATAATAGGCTGTATAATAAGACCCGTAATTGGAGCTGCTATCCATAAAACCGGAATTGCATCCATTTCGGCTCCAAGAGTTTGAAAAATACGACTTACGTTAGCATTTTGCAAACCAAAACCAAATTGTATCCCCAGAAATCCGAAACTCATGTTCCAGATTTGCCAAAAACTTAAACGTGGCTTTTTCATAATATAATTTAATTCTTAATAATTTTTCCGCTTAAATTTGTCTTTCCACTTCGTAAAACATAAAAGTACGTTCCGGAATTCAGATAATCAAGATTAAGGATGATTTTATTTTTGCCGTTTAATAATGTTTTAGTTTCGGAATGAACTAACTGACCATTGATATTATATATCATAATTTGCATGGTTGCAAACTCAACAGCATGTAATTCAATATTTAGTTCATCGTTAAACGGAACAGGATAAACAGTTGTATTATAAACATCAGCTGTAATTCCAGGGACAAAAGGTTGAGGGCTGCTAACCGATAAATCCGGTTTTGGCAATCTCATATCCGTATAAATATGATATTCTCCGGGAGCATAGGTAAATGTAAAGTTTTGTCCTTCAGTCTGATGCGAGGCGATATAAATGCTGTCTCCTGTAAAGTAATCATACCACCAGCCGCTATGCGAGAACTCCGGCCACACATTTTGAGAAACAACATTAAAATTGCCTAAAACTACAACTTGCATTTCACCGTTTGCATAACCATCATCCCAGAGTCGAATTCGTTTATCATAAGATGCAGTGTGCATTTCGTAATTCGATGTTCTGAAAATCCTGTAGTTTTTCTTGAGTTTAATGAGTGCAGCATAAACTTTATATAAATACTGACGATTGGGATCGCTCATATAATCCCACCTTGGAGGCTTTTTATCCGTACGGGTTGCTCCGGGTTCATGTATTGCTGGCCAGTTTATCGAATAATCATATCCCCGTTCTCCGAACTGCCAAAACATCTTTGGACCGGGAACAGTAAAGAAAAATGCTGCTAATTGCCCCATCCTTTGCAGAGCAGTAACTTTATCTCTGATATTATAAAGCGTATCTCCATCCTGAATATGAATATTTCCATAAGTAATAGCCTTATACATAAGCCTTTCCTCATCATGACTTTCCATGTATCCCACTAAATTATGCATACCAAGATTATTCCCTTGATAGTGCTGATATGATACTCCCCATTTAAAATCAGAATTTTCCAAATAACCCATACCGGCCTGAGCATATTGTTCGTTGGCAGTCTGTCCGCACCACAACATAAACCCATGATCCGATAAAGCTTTTTCTTCCCAAAACGAAGCTAAATGTTCGAGGATTATATATTTACCTGGATGCTTCGCCCAAAAACGGTTTGCCATTCCTTTCAAGTAATCAATTCTCCACTGATTGTAATTTCCCCATGCTCCAACATCTGCCCAAATAATATCACCTTCGTCATTATAAGAAACTGTAACTTCATTTGTAAATCCTTTTGATAAATCTAATCTATAACCATCAATTTTATATTCAGTTACCCAATATGACAAAACAGAATCCACAAAAGCCTGAGTATAAGGACTTGTATGATCAAAGTCGCAATGGTAGCCGTAAGGATGTGGAATAAGTTCATTAAACCATGGGTTTTGCCATGTAGGTCTTAACTTTTCCTTATTATAATATAATCTGGCCATAGGATTTTGACCTGAAGCATGATTTAGAACCATATCCAGAATAACGGCAATTCCATTTTGATGACAAACATCAATAAATTGCTTTAACATTTTAGAAGTTCCATAACATTTATCGGGTGCAAAGAAAAAAGCCGGCATGTATCCCCAGGAATCATTTCCATCGTATTCGTTTATTGGCATAAGTTCAATCGCATTTATACCTAAATTTGCAAGATATGATATTGAATCCATTATGGTTTTATAACTCGACCAGATATGCCAATCTCGAACCAGGAGTTCATAAACAACCAAATCTCTCCTATCCGGCACTTGAAAATTAGTTACCTGCCATTCGTATTCATATCTTGCGGTTGTGCTAAAAACACCAACCATTTCGCTGGTCTTTCCTGTCGGATATGAAATCAAATTCGGATATATTACAGGATGTATTTGTTGATCGTTGAATGGGTCTAAAAGTTTCTGAGCATAAGGGTCTGCAATATTTATATCAAAATCAACAAGATATTGATACCTGTATTCTGTATTTGGATCAAGATTTTCGAGTCTAAACCACCAACGCTGTCCATCAGGAGTTCTTTTAAACTCATATTCCGGTAAAATTTGCCAATCGTTGAAATCGCCAATAAGATAGACTCTTTGCTTCCAGGGAGCATGCAAACAAAATACAACGGTGTTATCATCAATGACATTTATACCGTCTTTAATTCCTTGAGGCAGAGCTTCGATAACAACATTTGGCTGAACAAGATAAAATATACTGTCGGCAGTAGTAATTCCGCCTGCCTGATGAATAAATTTTATCCAGTGTTTCCCGTATCCTCCGGCAGTGATTGTATAATTAAAATCATCAGTGAAAGATTGAGATATCAGGTTTCCGTCATGAAAAAGATTTATCATTCCCTGATTTCTAGCTCTGATTCTAATAGGAATTTGTTCTCCTTGATTTGGAGTAAGCGGGAAGTTTACAGGAGCAACAAAACGTGCTTGCTGATTAGATTTCCAAACAGGAACATAAAAATCAGACCCATCTGAATTTTTTCCAACAATAGTACCGCCGGTATTACGAAAAACATAACACAAATACCTCACATCCTGAGATTGATGGATGCTATAAAAGTTTTTGGGATAAATTTTAAATTTATGTTTATTATTTCCGAGGTATTCCATTTCCAAAATGCTATCTCCCTTTGGCCATGGAAATTTTTTATTTTTCCAATCGTGGTTATTCCAACTTATGCTGGTCAATATCCCGGTATGAGCATACACAGGTTGAATACCAGCCAAGGCACCATTGCCAAGTGTAGCATCATAGTAAATTGTTACGGTATCGTAAATTGTTGGAAATTCCGGCTCCCAGGTAAATACCTGAGTAAATGAAAATTTTGCAAATATTACAAATAAAAATAAAAACAATAATTTCTTCATCTTAAACAAATTTATCTAACGATTAAAACTCTTTCGGAATGTGCTACATAATTATTCATGCTTAAATGAACCATATATAGCCCCTGATTAAAATCTTCGGTTGAAATTTGATATTCATACCATCCCGGAGTTTGTTTGCCATGAATAATTTGTTTTACAATTTTTCCATTTACATCGTATATTGAAATTACAACATTATTATCGTCAACAACATTTTTATATTTAATTGTAAAACTTTCTGTTGCAGGATTAGGATAAATTCTGGTATTATCGCTCAAAGTCATAACATCTTCTATTGAAGCATCTCTGACTTCTACTGTGATGGCAGGGAAAGTTGGTCCTTCAGGATCGGTACTTTGAATAATAATAGGATTAGTAAGAATATTCACCATGAATAAGTCGTTACAACCAAAATCTCTTCCCGAAGAAGTACCGTCGGCATTACGAAAAACCATTCCCATAGTATATGGTTTACCCCCTTGATTAACAATCCACTTCATTGAAGGAACCGGAGATGTTGCAGTTTGCTCAGTACTAACCTGATTACTTGAGAAATAGTCTTCAATTATAAATTCAATTGAATAAACACCATTGCCAAGAGTTTGCATAAGACCAACACCATCATCCTGGGCAATTTCACCCCAGTTGCCCACAACATGTTGCCAAACCTGAGATTGATATGGAGTGATCTGTGAAAAGCAGAATTCTTCATTTTGTGTTGCGTTGGAACAGTTACGAGTTCCTCCGGTTACAGCACAAGTACACAACCCAAGATGTGCATAAACCTTTTGCCAGGTTGCTGCGATTCCACCTCCACCTCCTAAACTGCATGATGGTGCTTCCATCAATTTGGTATCCAATACTATTTTACAATAAGTTCTGCCTGTCCAGGGAGTTCCAGGAACCTGTGATATTGCAAAAATGCTAAATGCTACAAAAATCAGACTTAAATAAATCTTTTTCATAATCATTAGTTTTTAATTATTCGACTTGATTTAATTTCTTCATTATTTCTTAATTCGAGATTATATATTCCGGATTTAATTTCTGTAAAGTCAATGCTCATATTATTCAGATTTTGAATATTTTTCTCCATAATAATTCTTCCGGCAATATCATAAATTCTTAAAATATCATATTTCTTTTCTAAATCTTTAATAAACAACACTTCTGTTACAGGATTAGGATAAATACTTATAGTAGAATTTAACAATTCTTCAATTCCCACAACAAGAATAGTCTTTATTACTGAAACTTCGGAACAAGCATTTGACACAGTAAGTTTTGCGGAATATTGTCCGAACTGAGGATATGTATATGTAACATCTCCTGCCACATTGCTATCAACAATTCCATTATTGTCAAAATCCCATTTATAAACAACGGCATGTTGAGACAAATCAGTAAATAATACTGTTGTTCCGGTTAGAATAGAATAATTAAAATCAGCAACAGGATATTCAACCAATTCGATATTAACTACATCAAAACCTGTACATCCGTTGCTGTCGGTAACAGTAACAGAATATAAACCGGATTGGGTAACATTTATTGTCTGCTGAGTACTACCGTTATTCCAGAGATAATTTTCAAAATTTCCGGCATCAAGCACTATATCATTTCCGACACATTCTGTTCTATCGTTACCGATTTCAACATAAGGTAATGGAAATAAATTAATATTTATTTCAGCATACCCGGTACATCCGTAAACATCAGTAGCACTAACCCAATATAATCCGGAAGAAGAAACACTTATAACCGAACTATGCGAGCCTGTACTCCAGGTAATATTTGTAATAGGGCTGGCTTGCTTTGTTGCAGTTACTGCGGGATAACTTGTAAGAGGAGGGTTAATACTCAAATCAACGTAGAAATCTTCGTTAGTAACCGGATTCTTAGCAATCAAAGAACCATCAGCATTTCTGAATACACAATTTATTCCTAACAGCACAGATGTTGAATTGTATCCAAAATATGAAAGAGGATTGAAAGTAATTTTCCATAGATTATCAGAAACTTTAGTCATTAAACCAATACCATCATCCTGTCCCCAATTACCTACTACATAATCCCATGCACTACCTCCTTGTAAAGTAACACCTGCATGCATATAAACTTTATTTAATTCAGAAAAGCCTGCAAATTCAGCAGAATTGAAGTAAACGGTTACTGTATCGCCAAAAGGAGCTACAATTAATCCGGGATTAAGAAGTATTGAACTTCCTCCGCAAATCGTTTGATCATTGCCTAAATCAATGTTAAATGAACAACCTTCGGAGTCGTCAGTTTCGGCATCACCGGCAACAAAATCAGAGTAATAGTTGTTATTTATTGTGAAAATTTTATAATAATAATGAGTATTATTGGAGAGGTTTGTATGAATAAATGAATTTGCCGAACCTTTGTAAATTACAACTGCATCTCCGATATTTGTACCAACTCCGTATGTTTGTCCTTGAACAGGAGATTCTGTAATTTCAGAACCGGCTTTTGCAATAATCATAACATTCGGGAAGAACGGATCTGCCTGCCATGTCAGACTAATTCTGGTACCATCGAGCATATTTGCATTAAAGTTCTGAACTGTTGGAAGCGGACTGACCTGAATTGTGTTTTGAGCAGCCAATACATTTGAATCTGTCCAGGTAGCGGTATTTGCATAAAACCATTGACTGTATTGAGTATTTCTTACTCTACCGGCATAATAATACGTTCCAACAACCTGCGGAACTGAAATTTGAGCATGTACTTTTTTATTTTGTCCTTCACCATCTTCGTACCATTCAGCTGTTGTCCATGTCCAGGTTTCAGGACCTTCTGCTGAAGTGCCGTAACCAATCTGGGCAAGATTCCATTCAGGTTGACCAATTTCCATATTAATCCAATAATGTACATTATCGCCTAAATTTTGAACAAAGAAATCATTCGTTAATAAATGAGTCCATATTGTTATGCTTTCGTCAATGGCAATAATAGTCATGTTGTTACTTGTGAGAGATATTCCGGAATTTAATTCCATTCCATTAATTGTAATACTAAAATTATTGATATTTTGGTCAAAATTAGTTCCATCGAATGATAAAGTAATAATGGCAGTAGTAGGAGTAACATAATTTATCTGGTCTATAGATAAACCGGTTGGTGCATTATTAAGTGTAAAATTAGAAATTTCAAGATTTGGGTCAGCAAAGAAATCATCAATTAAAGAGAGAGTAATTACTGAACCGTTAAGATTTTCTTCTGTAAGTTGCTGTCCTGGTGTAGCTATAAGAACAGGATTCAAAGTATAGGTAAATTGAGCAATATAATTATTGCCACTATTGTTTCTGTAGTGAATATCAGAATTTCCGTTCATTGCTTCATAATAAACTTCTATGTAATAGGTACCTTCTTCGATATCTTCAAGAAGATTCAAATTTATATCATTAGGAGCAACATTCCACCAGAGTTGATCTGTATTTCCATAAGGAGATGTCCATTCTGAGTGGAATGGTAAATCTACTTGAGTGAAACTTCCGGGTGTTTCTCCTTCTTTGTAAATTCTATAATTCATCTTTGCCCACAAAATATCTCCTTCGGAGTCTTTCCATGTAAATACCTGACCTGATTTTAGATACAATGACATAGATCCATTGAAGATACCGAAATCATGTCCGTCAAAATCAGTTTCGTTATACCAGGTATCATTCTGTCCGCCCTCCCACATTGAAACTTTTGCAAGATAAATACCATCATGAACAACATCGGCAAATATGGTCATATTATTTGATTGCAAAGGATTACCTCCGCTTAGTTCCGCTCCGAGAATTGTAACAGAGAAATCCTCAATATTGGCAGAAATCGGAGTGCCCGCATAGCTCAGAATAATTTTGGCCTGAGTTGAACTTACATAATTCACAGTTTGTATTGTCAAATTCTGAGGTGCATTATTCAAAACAAAATTCGATAGCTCCAATTGATTATCAGCAAAAGTTTCGTTTGTTAAAGTAAGGTTAATTTGCATTCCGTCGAGACTTCCAGAATTAAGAGTTCCGGTTGGAATGGCTGAAAGAGTGGCTTGTAATTGATATGTAAAAATGGCTGTAAATGGGGCACCATTATTATCTCTATGCAAAATTTCTTCGCTTCCATTTTCTGCTTCAAATTTTACCTCAATAATATAAACTCCACTTTCGGTGATTCCCTGGAGTATGTTTAGGTCAGTTTCATTTGGAGCTGAATTCCACCAGAGCTGATAAATTGTATCATTAGCAGAATACTCGCTGTGCCATGGTAAGTTTTGTTCAGTAAATGCCGGGGGAATGGAACCTTGCTTATAAATTCTATAAAACATTTTAGCAGCAGTAATATCACCACCGGGAACTTTCCAAACAAAAGCCTGTCCTGATTTTAAATAGAGACTGTTGTTTTGATTTAACACTCCGAAATTGTGTTCGTTAAAATCAAAATCGTCATACCAGACATCAGAAGCACCTCCCTCCCACATTGCGATTTTTGCAAGATAAAAATCCTCTTTCGGATTATGAGCCAGTATTGTCATCTGATTAGTTGTGAGTGGATTTGTTGAATTTGTAAATTCTTCTGCGGCAATGGTTATAGAAAAGTTATTTATATCTTCTGAAAAATCCGTTCCGTCAAAACTTAGTTGAATATTTATTTTATTAGTGTTGATGTATGTAATTGTTTCAATACTCAAACCTTGAGGAGCATTATTAAAAGTAAAATTTGAAATTTCAAAGTTTTCATCAAACCAGGTATCATTAAAAACCTCTATATCAATAATGGCATTATTAAGAGTTAGTTCCTGAAGCGGTTCTTGTGGTGTAGCAACAATGTAAGGCGAAAGAGATTGTACCTGATAAGTATAATTTGATCCGGCATTATTATTACCTCTTAATGTAGCAAAATCGGGATATTGAGACACAAAACTCAAAGGCATTGCAGTTGAAAGTACATAGTACTCAACGTCTGTCCCAGCCGGAAATGCCGGAATATTTGCAGTATAATTTGTACCACTTCCCGAACATAAAACAATTTCTGATGAAGACCATAAGTTTGTGGTATATCTCACATAGATAGATTCCTGAGGTGATAGTGTTGAGGATGTGGTTACACTTACTTCAACGGGATTTGTACCGGCTGAGGAATGATTATCCGAAACAGTTAAAATTTCAACCGGTGCGTTATCTGTTTCCATTATTATAAACTTTCGGTTCCACCAGTGAGATTCCCCCTCTATCCTGAAAGTATAGTATTTGTTGGCTTCAAAAGTTTTAACAAAATCCGAAGGAGAATCTCCTGAATTACTGCCTCGCATTTGACCATAATTGCCGTTAACTATAGGTTGGAATGATTCTGTTCCGTATCCCCATTGTAATGACCAGTCTCCATATTGGTCGAGCTTAAAACCGCAATCTGTTAGCTCTACTGTGGTATTAAATTGTGTTTGATAATAACCGTAAGATTGGGTCATTTGATTTGTTAAACCCCAGATATTAAAACATCCTCTCAAGTACTGAGCATTGATAACCGAAAAATTTGATGTAACGAAAACGATGATTGCAATTAGGTAAAATTTTTTCATAATACTCCAATTTTATTTAATTTACAATAATACAATTTTTTTTTGAATAAATTGGAATAAAATTAAAAAAATTAGTTTTTTGCCGAAATCATTCCAAGCCCTGATGAATAAGAAATAACTTTTTCTTGATTTAATGCAACCGGAAAAGCGTCAGGAAAATCTTCAGTTGCCAGTCGTAGAAAATAATTTGTTTGGGCAGGATCGTTGTGAGGAAAGATTAAATATTTATAGTATTTACCATCAAAAATTTCAATGGCATCAGTATAATTTTTCAGTTCAAAACTACGATCTTCTATTGGTTTTAATGCAGAACGAATTTGAATATAAAACATAATTTCGCCGTCCGGTATGTAGCTTTGTTTATTAGTGTCTTGGGAATTTTTGTTCTTTTTTTGTTCTTTCTCGAAGCTTTTCTCGGCTTTACGTTCATTTTTTCGTTGTTGTCTTTCAATCGCTTTTCGGTCTGAAGGGCTCAACTGACTTTCGTCAGTAATATTTACTGTACGCCCCGTGTTTATCAATGAAAAATTAACGTACTTTTTAGGATTGTATTGGATGTCGAAGAGTAATTTTCTTAAGTTTTCGGCAGATTGTTCAAGTTCTTTAGCAAGTTTATCATCCTGAACTAATTGGCCAATTGATCCCTCGCCGGCATTGATTTTATCCATCAAAGAATTGAACTTGGTAAGAGCAGCATTAGCTTCGATAACAGTTTTTGAAATTTCGAGAGCTGCCAAAGTATCTGAAAAACTTGAAAGATTGTCGAAAATATTATTAAGATGCTCCGCATTATCACTAAGTGTACGTGTAAGATATTCAACATTCGAGATTATTTTTGCAAGGCTTCCTGACTCTGTTCGTAACCACCCGTCAACAGTACTTGCCGAACTTTCGATATAAACAAGCGTTGATTTTATGCTTGCAAAACTTTTTTCGAGATTAGCTCTGGTATTTTCGTTGAAAATATATCGTATTACGGTAATTGCCCGAGTGAGCTCTTCCATTAAGTCTTCTGCTTGTTTTTTTATTGGCAGCATTTGATAGCTTACCTGATCTTTTAGGCTTTGTTCAACCTCTCCAATAAGAATATCTCCGGGTTTATGGGAAGTTTTTCTTTGACTGAAAATTAATTCAATTCCTTTAGTTCCCATCAAGTCCATACTGTAAATACGAGCTATTGTGGAATCCGGAAGTAAAAATTCATTCGAAATATCAATTTTTACAAGTAATTGATAGTTTTTTTCCGGTAAGAAAGTAATTTCCGTAACCTGACCTACTTTGTATCCATTAACAGTAACAACACTTGATTCATTTAAGCCCTCAATTCGGTCGTAGTAAATAAAATACGAATTTGTCTTTTTAAGCAGATTAGAACCTTTAAGAAAATAAAAACCGAAATATGTTACAGCTACTATTGCCAATCCAATAAAGCCATAAAAAACATATTTCTTACTTGTTGACGACATTTTTATTTTTAATTTCTTTTCTTGCTTCGTCTAAACTTATTCTTTTACCATTTTTAAATGCAATAATAAAACTGTCGGGAAAGTCGGCTTTGACTTTTTTATGCAATGCAACAATTTTATCGTAATCCGTTTCATTTCCTACAGTATATTTATATATTCCATCATGCAAATATACATCAACATTTTGATATGATTTAAAATTTTGCGGAATTAATTCAATTTTTTTTGAGGAAGTTTTAATTTGAATTTTGAAAACTATCTCATCTGTATTAGTTGTCAAATTTGCCTCAGCAGTTTTGTCAGCTGAAGTAGTGGACTGAGTATCTTTTGGTTTTTCCTTTGATGAATTTGTATTTGCATTATTTGCCACATTAGTTTGATTTTTATTAGCCTGATTAGTTTTTGGCTGTTCGGGTTGATTATTTCTGTATGTGTTTTCTTGTTTATCAACAGGTTTATTATTTTTATTATATTTATAATCTTCTGTAATACCATTATCTTCGTATTTATTTTTATAATTAACAAAAGCTTCAAACATTGCTATTGCTAATTCTTCCTGTCCCTCGGCTGAATCAAGATATTTTTCTTCTTCGGGATTTGATATAAAGCCAAGCTCTACCAGTACAGAAGGCATTGTCGTGCGCCACAACACCAGAAAACCTGCTTGTTTAACTCCTCTGTCAAATCGTTTGAGAGATTTTGTGAATTTATCCTGTAAACTTTGAGCAAATAATAAAGATTGACTTAGATTCGCATTTTGATATAAACTAAAGATTATATTAGTTTCGGGATCATTTGGATCGTAACCATCATATTTTTCGAGGTAATTATCTTCTTTCAAGATAACAGAATTTTCGAGTTTTGCAACCTGCAGGTTAGCACCTGATTTGTCCGGTCCCATTACAAAAGTTTCGGCTCCGTATGGCTGGCTGCTTGTCGAAGCATTAACATGCACACAAATAAAAAGATCTGCATTATTTTTATTTGCGATATCAGCTCTTTTATATAATTCTACAAATCTGTCGTCCTTACGAGTATAAATCACTTTAATATTAGGATAATTTTTTTCGATAAGTTCTCCAAATTTCAGAGATACTGCTAAAGTAATGTCTTTTTCTTTTGAGAATTTTCCAACTGCTCCTGGGTCAGAACCTCCATGTCCGGGGTCAATTACCACAGTACGAATTTTCATTTTACCATCGCCTTGTGAGAATAAAGTAGCAGGAATGAAATAAGTTAGCGTAAGGAGAAGTATTAAAACATATAATTTTTCAGCTTTAATCATATTCTATTATTTTTATATGAAGCTTTTTTTTACTTTTGACAAAAATTTTTCATTGAACAAATTTAGTAAGTTTAAATATTATTTTTTACTAAAACTTTCCGTGTTATTAACATGGTTTTGTGTATTTTATTTTCCAAACAAAGCCGGTTGCAATATTCATACCATATATTTTCATGACTTAATTGCATTTAAAAATTACATTCTTCCATTGGATGACACAATAAAAAATAGTCCCAGTACCGATACAATAAAAATAAATACTACCGACACTTTGCCTTTACCCACGAAAAAGAATAAGGATAACAATAATCAAAAAATGAATTTGGATTATCCGGTTTATTACAATGCAACCGATTCAATAATAATTGATTTTGTGAATCAAAAAGCATATTTATACGGCAAAGCTGTTTTGATTTATGAAAGTGTTAATTTAACTTCAGAATTTATGAGTCTTGACTTCAACAACAATGAAGTTTATGCACACGGAATTACTGGAGCTGACGGAAAAATAATAGGGAAGCCTGAATTTAAAGACGGCGATGAAACATTTGTTGCCGATACTATCAGGTATAATTTTAAGTCAAAAAAAGGTATTATTAAAAATGTTATTACCGAATTTGAAGGAAGTTTTTTACATGGTTCAAAAACAAAACTTCAGCCAAACAAGCATGTACATATAATTGACGGGAAATTCACAACCTGTGATTTAGAACATCCTCACTATTATTTTAGAATATCAAAAGCAATAGTTATTCCCGAAGACAAGATTGTTAGTGGTCCGGCGTATTTAGTCATTGAAGATATTCCAACCCCACTTGGCATTCCATTCGGATTTTTTCCAAACAAAAAAGGTGGTACTTCCGGAGTGATTATTCCGGAATTCGGAGACGAAGACAATAGAGGATTTTTCCTCAGAAACGGAGGATATTATTGGGCTATAAGCGAAAAAGCCGATTTAACAATACTCGGAGATATTTATTCCAAAGGTAGTTGGGGATTAGGATTTATGTCGAATTACAAAGTAAGGTATAAATATTCAGGAAGATTAGATTTTAAATATAACAAAAATGTTTTTGGCGTTCGTGATATAAACCAAACTAAAGACGATATGTATGCTTTCAGGTGGAAATTTAATCAAGACCCAAAAGCATGGCCTAATGCAAATTTTACTGCTGACGTTAACATTTCCAGTGCTAAATTCGACAGATATAATTCGTATAGTGCAAATAATTACATGTCCACCAACAAACAATCCAGTATTTCGTTAACAAAATCTTTCCCAAATTCACCGTTTAACATGACTTTAGCCTTACGTCAAACTCAAAATAATGCTACTCATAAAATTGATTTAACCCTGCCTGATTTCAGTCTAAACATGAATAGAATTTATCCGCTAAAACGTAAAGTACAGGTCGGGCAATCAAAATTTTACGAAAAAATCGGAGTTTCATATACAATGAATGCAACCAACAGGATCTCAACTACAGACACAGCATTCTTTGCTCTCGGTTTTCAAAATTTCACCAACGGATTTAATCATAGGATTCCGGTAACAACATCTTTTAAATTTCTGAAATATACCACAATTGCTCCGAGCTTCACTTACACAGAAAGATGGTATTTTAAAGCACTCAATAAATTCTGGGACTACGACCAAAACACTATTGTTTATGATTATTACACTAAGTTTTCGAGGGTTTACGATTATAATTTCTCGGTAAATTGGTCAACTCAATTGTTTGGGACTTTTAATTATAAAAGAGGTAAAATAAAAGCTATTCGTCATGTTGTAAATCCTTCAATAAGTTACAGTTATTTACCGGATTTCGGAAAAGAAAAATACAATTATTATGATTCTTTCTCCAGAATTGTTTATAATGCCAACACCGGTCAATATGATACACTAAGCTACATATATGCAAGATTTGAAGGGTTACCTTATGGAGTTCCTGCCAGAGGTGGTGCAGGATCAGTGAATTTTAACTTAGGAAATAATCTTGAAATGAAATTGAGAAATCCCAATGACACAATAAATCCCGACAGAAAGGTTAAAATTCTTGAAAGTTTAAATTTTTCTACCAGTTATAATATTTTCGCAGATAGTTTGAATTGGTCGCCTGTAAATATTAGTGGGAGAACAAGGATTAAGTTTCTTGATCTTAATTTTAACGGGACACTCGACCCATATATGGTTGTACCAAATTTAACCGGAACAAGCGGAATTAGAGTTAATAGACTTCTGGTTTCCGAAACCGGACAATTGTTTAGGTTAACAACAGCTAATCTAAATGTTGGTTTTTCATTGAATTCTCACAAAGCAGAACAAAAAAATACTCAAACTGAGCAATATTCGGTATTGTACGGATTCCCCGACAGCTATGTTGATTTTGATATACCCTGGAATTTCAGAATAAATTATACTTTGAGATATGCAAAGCCATATTTTGAGTCAAACATCACACAGACATTGAATTTTTCCGGCGATTTTAGTCTCACAAAAAAATGGAAAATATCATTTACTTCGGGATATGATTTTGTTAAAAAAGCAGCTACCTACACTACTATTGATGTTTACAGAGATTTACATTGCTGGGAGGCAAGTTTACACATGATTCCTTTTGGGCAACATAAAGCTTATATGTTCCAGATAAATGTTAAAGCCCAAATGCTCAAAGATCTAAAACTTGCTAAACGCAGAAGCTGGTTTGATAATTTCTAAAGCAAAAAAGCTGAATGCCGGGCGACATTTCAGCTTTTTAAAAACCACATTGGAGGTTAAATGCTGAGGTAATTAAGATTTTATGAGGTCAAATTTTTATTCTAAATACCTGAAAATTATTTGAATCTATATAAATATGTAAAATATAAGTGCCTTTTTCAAGATTTTTAAAACATATCTTTTGTATTTCCATTGTTATTTCACCATTTGATATTTCCTTTCCGTTTGAATTAAAAATAGAATATTTCACCGGAGTAAAAAATTCTGTATTGGAAGTCAGTGTAACGACACATGAACTTTCTCTGTCTCGGCCTATAGTAAAACTTAAATTGGTAAATGTTGGATTAGTTATTTCCAGAATATCAATATAATTTGAGCCGTATGTAAAATTACCTGTTTCAGCTTCCGAACTTAATGAAAATCCAGAATTTGTTGAACTACTGGCAAATAAGTGGTTTTCTTGTGCTAAACCTGCTTTAATTGAGAAAGCTATTGTGAGTAAAACTAAACCTACTGTTTTCATAACTTCTATTTTTATGTAACCAAAGTTAAGCAAAGTGCAGACTCAAAAACAAACGATTGATATACGAAAAAAAGACGAATATATAATTTATTAAAAAATCAACTTAGTCGAAAATTAATGATGTATTACATTTATATACATTTATCGGTGTAACTTGCTTTTTGTAGAAAATTAACCAAATATTACACTACGAGATTTTAATAAAAACTAAATAAAAGCTAAAATTTTATCCTTATTTTTTAAAAATGTACAAATTCCCAAAATAATTAAGGTCGGAATCCAGTAAAACCACAAATTTTCCTTCTGTATTTTTATCGGATGTAAACTTATAAATTGTTTGCTTCAGGTTGTTATCAATTAATATTTCGGAATTGACGGGAATAAGATTATTTTCTTTATCCACATAAAATAATTGATAGCTGCAATACAAACAGCCGTCGAGTTGAGCCAAAACAATATAATATGTTTTATAGTCTATATTTATTTCTTCGCCCACTAATGGCTCTGCAATCGAAATTTTTCCTTGAGTATGACTTACAAGTGAGTATCCTCTGTCGCTATAGGATTGTAATGTTTTTTGTGTTAATTCTTTAAAAGAAGCTGTTTGAGACAGTGTAGCATTGTAGGTAAAAACTAACAAAAACAATCCGAAAACAATTGAATGAAAATTTTTCATAAATGAAATTTTTCACAAATATAAACAAAAATTAAACCAAAAGTCGTTGACGAATAGCCTCATAAATAATTACACCCACCGAAACCGAAACATTAAGAGAATCATTTACGCCAAGCATAGGAATTTTAATCCTTTCATCGGAATTTTTTATCCAGAAATCTGTAAGGCCATAAGCTTCTGTACCAAAAACAACCGCAGTTTTCCCGCGATAGTCTATATTAAAATGATAATTTGAATTTTGTAATTCGGCAGCTAATATTTTAAAATTATTTGATTTAAGCCATTCATGAGCCGAATCGGAATCAGTTGAAATAATATTCATATTAAAAACAGTCCCTATGCTGCTCCTTATGGTGTTTGGATTATAAATATCGGATTTTGGGTCACACACAATTATGTTTCTTACTCCTGCTCCATCAGCAATACGACAAACTGCTCCAAGATTACCGGGTTTTTCCACTGCTTCGAGAACTATTATCAGTTCTTTATCAGATAATTTTAAAGATCGAAAATTTTGTTCAGGGGTTTTCACAACTAGAACTATTCCGCCACTATTTTCGCGATAGGATATTTTTTTAAAAGCTTCGGCACTGCATTCATAAACCGGAATTTTATCCAAAGCTTGATTTATTTCTTTTTTTACTTGCTGAAAATTCGTAATATCTGCCGAATAAAATATTTTTTCGATACTAAGCCCGGCTTTCATGGCATTTCTAATTTCGTTAATCCCTTCAACTACAGCCATCCCGGTAGCTTTTCTGATTTTTGATTTTTCGATTAACTGAACAACCCGCTTAATATTATCGTTTTTGGGGCTTGTTAGAGATATTATCATAGCAATTATTATTTTTGTAAAAATATAAATAAAAAATGAAAAGTGAACTTACCAATAAAATTTTAACTCCGGAAAGCTGGCAAGATTATGAACTTATTGATTGTGGAAATTTCGAGAAGTTAGAAAGATTTGGAGAAATTATTCTTGCTCGTCCTGAACCACAAGCAATTTGGGATAAAACTTTAAGCGAAAAGCAATGGACAGACAGATTACATTCAAGATTCTTACTCGATATTCAAAATTCAAATGGAGAAAAAGGCATCTGGAAAAACTTAAAGAAAACTCCAAACAGCTGGAACATTAAATATGCTTACAAAACCATGAATTTAAGATTTATTTTAAAATTCAACACATTTAAACATATTGGTATTTTTCCGGAACAAGCCCCGAATTGGGATTTTATTTTTGACTCCATAAAATCACTAAATATTAAAGAACCATTGATTTTAAATTTATTTGCATATACGGGAGGTGCTTCGCTAGCTGCCTCAAGTGCCGGAGCTCGCGTATATCATGTAGATTCCGTAAAGCAAGTTATTAATCACGCAAATGAAAATGCAGAACTTTCAGAATTAAGTAAGATACATTGGATAGTTGAAGATGCAATGAAATTTGTGAAAAGACAGGTTAACAAAGGTGTAAAATACGACGGTATCATTCTTGATCCTCCTGCTTTTGGAAGAGGACCAAATGGAGAAAAGTGGATTCTCGAAAAGCACTTGAACGAAATAATTAAGGATTGCAGCAAAATATTAAAAACGGAAAAGTCATTTTTAATTTTAAATTTATACTCCCTCGGATGGTCGCCAGTATTAGCTGAAAATTTGATTAAACAAAATTTCGATTTCAACGAATTGGAATTTGGAGAACTGGTAATAAATGATTCTTTCGATAAAAAATTGCCATTAGGCATCTATGCCAGATTTCTGAGATAATTTCAAAATACTGTCTTCAGGATTAAAAACAAAATACGCAGTATAGAAACAGAAAAAGACAATCCCATCCTGAATGCCGAACATATCCTCAACATTAAATAATACAAGCATTATCAAAGTCCATAAAAACATTAGCGGATTTCTGTGTTTTAAAGCTAAAAAGAATAACAAAGCAAATATTGCCACCAACGACAAAAATCCGGGAAGTCCATGCATGGCAAAAGACCGTACAAATTGATTATGAGGACTTATATATTTAATATATGCTCCCTGAAAGTCGTGATGTTTATAATATCGTGAAAGAGCATAACCAAGTTCACCTGTTCCAACTCCAATCCAAAAATTTTCTTTTATGATGGACTTTCCGGCATCAAAAGCTGCTATACGTAAAGCTGTTGATTCTTGACTTTTATAATTTATTTCATCTTTATGAGACAATGTAAAAAACATTTTGTTAAATCTCATTTTAACATTTGGTAAACTGTATAAAAATGCAGACAGCAACATTACTGAAAATACTATAGGCAGAGCAATTCGTAGAGGGATTATCCTTTTTATTACTGTATAACCAAAAATTAAAGCCATACATAAAAAATACAGTATTATGGTTGCTTTACTTGATAATTGAAACAAGAATACAGAACAAACAACAAAAAGAATAACTTTTACTCCGTTATATTTTCTTTTTGTAAGAAAGAGAGGTGTTTTCTCAAAAAGTGCCAATACAATTATTATTATCGCAATAATTACGTGGTAAGAAAGATGATGCGGACCTTTAATAACTTCGCTGAATCTCGAATAATAAAGTATTCCAAAATCTTTGGTACTTACGTATTTAGGTATTGCAATACTTAGGCATATAAAATAGGAAAACAAAACTCCCAGAATTAAAGCTGTGTTAATTAGCTCAATTTTATTTTTTATTGAATTTGTTCGGTAAGACATAAATATAAAAGGAAAAACCAATAAAGATGTTACTATTTCAATTTGTTGAAATCCGGCTTTTATATGTTTTGCCGGTGTATAAATCATACCTATCCAATACAAAATGTAAGGAAAAACTAAAATCCAGAAGTTGTAAGTTTTAAAATTTGATAGAAATACCGAATAATTCTCTTTTTTTAACAAAGCTATTAGAACCAGAAATCCTATGGAAATTGAACTGAGCTTTATGTGTATCGGTATAACAAATACCGTAAAACACAACATAAAAAGCTCTATAGAATCAAGAATTTTTTTCATTCTACAAATTTAATTAATATTTAGAAAACAAAAAATTCTATATTTTAATTTTAATACCACTAATAAATGCTATACCCGGAACCGGCACATTTGGAATATCGTAGAATTTTTTATCCAAAATATTTTCAACACTTAAAAATATAGAAGCATTTTTAAATTGAGTTGTAAGTCTGTAATTCAATAAATATACAAAATCAAATTCAACAGCATCAGGTAAATAAATATTTTGTTCAAAATCAAAAGGAAGATATTCTCCGTTTCTTTTATAAATATTAAAATCCAAAGAACCTGAAACATATTTTAATAAATCGTGATTGATATTTAGTACAAACTTATGTTTAAGATGGTCTATTGCATATTTTGATTCAAAACTATTTTGAATCTTTGTTTGATAAATATAAGAATAAATAATATTAACTTTATTGATAAGGAACTCTTCTTTAAAATCATAAGCAAAAAAAACTTCTACTCCTGATGTATTAACTCTTGTAAGATTTTGAGCTATCCATTTTTGTTCGGGATTTTCTCTTACCCATGAAATAATATTATTTCCATATCTTTGGTATAAATTGACATTCAAATAAGATTTTTTGGAAAGAAAATATTTTACACCGCCTTCAAAGTTATAAGCAAATTCGGGAAATAAGTCGGGATTTCCTTGATTTGAAGGGTCGGAATAATATAATTCTGTGTATGTAGGTACTCGCATAGATTTATTAAACCCTGCTTTTACTAAAAATTTCTCGGTTAAATAGTATCCTGCATCAATACCGTAATAATTATTGATTCCATACTTCTGATTATATAAACTCATTATTCCAAGATTTACCAATGTTTTTTTGGTATAATAACCATGTTCTGCAAAAATACTAAAATTATTTCTGTAATCGAATTTATCAAAAAGGCCAAACTTAATTTCCTGAAGATCAAGACCCAAAACATTGGAATAAATACTCTCATGTCGAAATTCTGCACCGAGCGAGGACTTGCCAAATCTGGAATCTTTTTCAACATTAAATCCTGTTCCGGCAACTGAACTAAAATGACGATTATGTCTCTGATACCATGTAACAGTATCACCTAGTAATTTGTTAATCCATCTGCCATCTTCCATAACGTAAAAATTTTCTCCTTCTCTGAATAACTGAAACTCATCTGCTAAAAATCTGTAATAAACTTTATAATCCCATTTTAAATTTCCTTGGGAATTCATAAGTTTTACAGCAGCTATTCCTGTTTTTATCTTTTCGTATTGATATTTAAATCTTGGAGAATAAAAACTATATGCTCCAAAATTTTTATCAGTATATCCAAGCATTGTTTTTATTTGAATATTATTTATTGGGAATAAATTTTCATAATAAAAATTCATTTTGTCAAAATCAGTATTTTCTATAAAACCATCAGATTTTGAATAACTAAAACTTAAACTCTGACGGAAATTTTTAATTACATTAGAGATTTTTATTCCTGAATTTAGTGTATTGAAGCTGCCATATTGCAAATCTATCACGGCTTCATTTTTTTCTGGTTTTGAAGTAATAAAATTTACTGCTCCTGTCATGGCATTTGTCCCGAGAGTTCTGGTAAATGGTCCGTAAATCACTTCCATTGACTGAAGATTCAATAACTCTACCGGTATATTTAAACTATGATGACCTGTTTGGGGATCGCTAAGATTAATTCCGTTAAGTAAAACCAACGATTGATCAAAACTGCCTCCTCTTATACTTAAATCAGACTGCACAGAAGCAAAAGATCGCTGCCTAATATCTATTCCGGTTGAAAATTTTAATAACTCATTATAACCGAGATTCGAAATTGTTATATTTTGAAGGTCAATAATCTGGATAGACCTTAACATTTGTTTTTCATTTAAACTTAGCCGTGATGATTCTATTAAAACTTCATCCAAAAAAACAGTATCTTTACTAATCTCTTGATTATAAGCAAAATAGCTAAAGAAAATCACAATAATAAAAACTAATTTTTTCATAATCATAGTTTTAAATTTCGTCTGCAAAGTTCAATATATTTAATGTTAATAAATTGGCTTTTCGCAATTTTTTTTTAATAATTAATTTATTAAATTTACGCCATCAAAACTTTTGTTTTCAGATGCATTATTTTTTAATTTCAATATTATTAGTAGTGTTGACCTTTTCTAATGTTCTTGCCCAAGAAACTTCAGAAAAAAAATTCAAATCAGTTTATAAACTTAATGAATTATCCGTTGTTGCTAATTCAAGTATTTATAACTTCTATTCAAAATATTCGACTCATTTTTATCAAATTGCCGAAATCTCACCACTGAACATTCAGAATTCAGATTCATCTATGATGCACGACAATATTTTTAACATTTCAATAGGTTGTAACTTAAACAAACAATTATTTAGCAGCAAATCTTCACTTTTTAGCAACCTTAATATAAACTTTTTATTTGCAACAGGTGGAAAAATAAAACTTCTTTACCAAAACGTCTATAATTCATTTACGGATTCAATAATGTTTGAAGAATACTCAATTAAAAACGTTGACACTACTATAGTTAATAAATTTGAATATACTTATAAATCTAACGACCTCGGTCTTGACATTCAATACAAGATAGGTACTGACCCCGAAAATATCCTAACTTTCTGCACCGGCATTGGTTTTTCGTTCTTATTGCCTTTTAACTCAAAAGTTATTTTTGAAGAATCTCATTCAACCAACATCAGATATGTTAATCAATACAACAAAAATCAATACTTTCAAACTCTAAATACCAACAAAAATGAATTACCTCATACTAAACAGGTTTTTATGAAATTATATTTGCCGGTAATACTCAGTTATAAAATTGATAAAAAAAATAAATATTCTCTAAGCACATACTTTAACGGAGGGGTTGACATTCAACATCCAATTAAAGGCGAATACTTTGTATATCCTTTTTTTAGTATTGGTATAGGAATGAATGTTAAATTGTAAACACTATTGTTATCTGAACTCGTATTGAGTTTTTATAATACTAATTAGTACGGAATTTCTGATACTGCTAAAGAATAATTAAAAGATGTTTTCCATTTTCGTTTTGTTGGTAATATATAATCTTTCACTGTATGATTTATTATGAAGGTTTTGTAAAAGTTTTCCATCAAAGTAAAAACAGACCAGACATATCTCAAATTGAGGCATTTCTTACCAATAGGATTAAAACTATAAATTTTTCTGTAACAGAAATAATTTGAATATAATTGAAGATACTTTGTAGCAACTCCCTTCATGTTCATTCCTATCCATATTTTCAAATCAAAATTGTTTTTCCGGATTTTTTCAGCTTTTTGTTCAAATTTGCTATCATCAATTATCTTTACTGGTTGTATAAATTCTATGGTTTT
Source organism: uncultured Bacteroidales bacterium (assembly GCA_937982115.1). Classification (GTDB taxonomy): domain Bacteria; phylum Bacteroidota; class Bacteroidia; order Bacteroidales; family ML635J-15; genus Bact-19. Next base: position 29,179 of record CALJNE010000023.1, read on the forward strand.
ACTACTAATTGTTTTTTTATAAGATTCGTTCTTACAAAGATAAATAAATCTATTTACAGTTTTAAGCTTTTGTTCCAAAACTCTTCTAATGTGCTTATCTGTTAGAGGGCCAACCGTTGAAAGTTTATTATCAATATATTTTCCATCCAACACCGATATTATTTGTGATAAATTACTTAAATCAAAATAAGAATTCGCACTGCTATGATATGATTCATCACGTACTCCTTTTCTACCCTTCTGACTAAACCTAATACTGAAATCAGTGCAAAGGATTTTATGATTAAATGTTTTATTTATCTTTGGCACAGAATTAAGCAGTTTATGACGCCAATCAAAAGCCGTAAGATTAGCAATATCAAGCCTTTTGCATACTTCTTTCAAAGTAAGAATACCTTCATGCCTGACAATTTCAGCAAAATCTAAAAACAAATCTTTCTTATGTAAATAATGAATAGATGTTCCGGTACTTGGGATAAATGTTTTCCTACACGAGCAACAGCGATATCTGTTTGTAAATCTATATTTACCATGTACATAAAACTTTTTACTTTTACAGTAAGGACAAGCATCAACAACTAAAGTTTGTGTATATATTTTAAGAAGTTTCTTACTTGGCTTGTTTATAGATTTTTCTATTGCTTTTTTCATAAAAAAAGTTTTGGCAAAAGTAAAAAATTCCACAATATTTTGAATTAAAAAAAATAATTTTTTGCAAAAAATCTGAAATTTTATTTTTAAATCCGTATATAAGAATCATCAAGCTCTGTATGTAAAAATCATCAAGCGGGGTAAGTCCTGAAGCAAGTAAAGGTAGAAGTCAGAAGGTAGAAAGAAAAGAAAAAAATACTACAAGCTAAACAACCCACTCCAAATCGAACTGATAAACATCAACAGAACAACTACTTAACAAAAAGTTCATTTAAGTACAAAGCACTTAAATTATCGAAGATAATTTGTTGAATGTTAAATGAAGATTATTGTCGCGTTCTGAACTTTTCGTCAAAATCCAGAAAAATCTAAAGATTTTTTCTACTTCGTAGCGACTTAGATTTCATCGAGAACAAATCGGGGTTAACACGGATGCACCACAACTGCCTGCACACTTGAAAATAAAATTTTGGTAAATTTCATTTTCCAATCCGTGTTTAACCTGCGACCATCCCGACTAATGTCGGGATGCGTTAACCGGAATGCCATCTATGAACAAACTTTTCTGATGTCAATCAAAAAAAAGAGTTTCAGAAAACTCCTGAAACTCCTACCTATTAGTCGGGGTGGCAGGATTCGAACCTGCGACCCCCTGCTCCCAAAGCAGGTGCGCTAACCGGACTGCGCTACACCCCGTTTTTTGTTTTGGGACTGCAAAAGTAATGTTTTTTTATTACAATCAAAACTTTTTTTGACTTTTTTTATAAAATTTTAATGTCATTATGTCTTTATTTTTTCTTTATTTAATGTCAAAATGTCTGTTATATTTAAAAAGTATCAAATTTGAAATGAGATTTACAAAAATAATTTAATAGAAAGGAGAAAAAAATATGAATTTAAATGATTATACAGTAAAAGCTCAGAATTTAGTTGAAAATGCTATTTATAAAGCAAAAGATTTTGGCAATCAAGCTATTGAAACAGGGCATTTATTGTTATCAATGCTTGATGATAATGAAAATATTATTCATTCAATTATTTCTAAATCAGAAATAAATAAAAACAATTTGGAAGCTGCTGCAAAAAGTATTGTCGCCAGTTATCCAAAAGTTGAAGGTGGAGAGCCTTACATTTCAAATAATTTACAATCTGTTTTTCAAACGGCAATAAAACATAAAAACTCACTTGGTGATAAGTATATCTCTGCAGAACATTTGCTCCTGTCGCTAACAGAATCAAAGGATATTATAGGGCAAATGCTTCGAGATGCAGGTCTGAAAACAGATATTGTTTTAAAGGCTATTCAAACAATTCGTAAAGGTAGTACAATCAACTCCCAGGCCGGAGACGAAGTTTTCGATGCTCTAAACAGATATGCTATTAATTTGAATCAAATGGCTCAAAACGGGAAACTCGATCCGGTAATTGGAAGAGATGAAGAAATTCGCAGAGTGCTTCAAATTTTATCTCGAAGAACAAAAAACAATCCTATTTTAATAGGTGAACCGGGAGTTGGAAAAACAGCAATTGCCGAAGGTATTGCTCACAGAATTATTAAAGGTGATGTTCCGGAAATGTTAAAAACCAAACAAATTTTCTCTCTTGATATGGGATTGTTAATTGCCGGAGCAAAATATCAGGGAGAATTCGAAGAAAGGCTAAAGGCTGTTGTCAAAGAAGTTATTGCATCTGAGGGAGAAGTTATTCTTTTCATTGATGAAATTCATACTCTGGTTGGAGCAGGGAAAACACAAGGAGCTATGGATGCCGCCAATATTTTGAAACCGGCTTTAGCTCGTGGAGAATTACGTGCAATTGGAGCTACAACTCTCAATGAATATCAGAAATATTTCGAAAAAGATAAAGCTCTGGAGAGAAGGTTTCAACCGGTAATGATTGATGAACCTGATACTTTTAGTGCAATTTCTATTCTCAGAGGATTAAAAGAAAGGTATGAAACTCATCATAAAGTAAGAATTCTTGACGAAGCCATTGTTGCGGCGGTAGAACTTTCTCATAGATATATTACAGACAGATTTTTGCCTGATAAAGCTATTGACCTTATTGATGAAGCCGCTTCAAAACTAAGATTGGAAATGAATTCTGTACCGGAAGAAATTGATGTATTGAACAGAAAAATTCAACAGCTTGAAATTGAAAAAGAAGCATTAAAACTTGAAAAAAATCAAGCTAAAATTGATGAGATTCAAAAACAACTTTCGGAGTTGAATGAACAAAGAAATGCTCTATTTGCAAAATGGAAAGAGGAAAAATCAATTATTGAAAAAATTCAGAAAGAAAAGCAGAACATCGAAAACTATAAACTTCTTGCAGATCAAGCAGAAAGAAACGGAGACTATGGAAAAGTTGCAGAATATAGATACGGCAAAATTTCTCAAAGCGAAAGAGTGATTGAAGAACTAAAAAATCAATTAAAACAAATTCAGGGAGAACATCCTTTGGTAAACGAAGTTGTAAATGCCGAAGATATTGCCGAAGTTGTTAGTAAATGGACTGGAATTCCGCTTAATAAAATGCTGATGAGTGAACGTGAAAAACTTTTAAATCTCGAAGAAGAATTGCACAAGCGAGTTATTGGTCAAGATCACGCTATACAAGCTGTTGCTGATGCGGTAAGAAGATCTAGAGCCGGCTTGCAGGATGCTTCCAAACCAATTGGTTCGTTTATCTTCATCGGTTCTACTGGTGTTGGAAAAACTGAACTGGCCAAAGCTTTAGCAGAATTTTTATTCGATGATGAAAACATGATGACCAGAATTGACATGAGCGAATACCAGGAAAAACATTCAGTGTCGAGACTTGTCGGTGCTCCTCCTGGTTATGTTGGTTATGATGAAGGCGGTCAATTAACCGAAGCTGTAAGAAGAAAACCTTATTCGGTTATCTTGTTAGACGAAATTGAAAAAGCACATCCTGATGTTTTCAATATTTTATTACAAGTTCTGGATGATGGTCGTTTAACTGATAATAAAGGCCGTACTGCGAATTTTAAAAATACTATTATTATAATGACTTCAAACATTGGGGCTCATATTATTTTGGATCAAATTAACTCAAAAAATTATGATGCCGAACGAACAAAAGAACATATTTTACAGTTGATGAAATCGCAGATACGTCCTGAATTTCTGAACAGAATTGACGAAATTGTTATGTTCAATCCATTAACTGAAGATGAAATCAAAAAAATTGTAAATCTGCAATTAACTAAACTGAAAAGTAAAATTGAAAAAGCAGGTTACAATCTTAATTACGATGAAAATGTAGTGGATTTAATAACTAGAACTGCTTACGACCCACTATTTGGGGCAAGGCCAATTAAACGTTTCATTCAAAAAGAAATTGAAAATAAAATTGCTAAAATCATAATATCTGAACCTGACAACTCTAAAAAAGATATTATTGTTAACGTGGAAAATAACGATGAAATCGTTATCAAACTTAAATAAAAAATAATGTCCATTTTTAAAACGCAGCACAAAAAGGCTGCGTTTTTTTTATTTAAAATATCTTATATTTGTGTTCATTAAATAAAAAGTTATGATACAAGGAAAAAGTATTGCAGTTGTCGTACCTGCATACAATGAAGAAAATCAGATAGGTTTTGTGATTGAATCAATGCCTGAGTTCGTTGATAGAATTATAATAGTTAATGATGCGTCAACAGACGATACAGCTTATGTAGTTAAAAAATTCTGGAATACTGATTTTAACAAAACGCAACTTTTTTTTGAAGACATTAAATCAATAAAAATTGAAGGAAAATTTAAACAAGCTGAAAAGGTCATTCAAAAATTAATGATTGAAGAATTAGAAAAATTTACTCCACATTTTATTGAAAATATTGATTACACCCAGGACAGAATAATTTTAATTTCACATAAGATAAACTCTGGAGTTGGAGCTGCAATAGCAACAGGTTACAAATGGGCAAAAGATCACGGAATTGATTGTACTGCAGTAATGGCCGGTGATGGGCAGATGGATCCTGAAGAATTATACAGTATTTGTTTACCGGTTATAAAACAGAATATAGATTATGTTAAAGGCAACAGGTTGATACATCAAAGTGCATTCTATTTAATTCCGAGAGAAAGATTTTTAGGAAACTCAATTTTATCAATACTTACAAAAATTGCTTCAGGATATTGGTATGTTTCAGATACACAAACAGGATACACTGCGATTAGTAAAAAAGCTCTTAATTCTATTAAACTTTACAAGATTTACAAAAAATACGGAGTACCTAACGACATTCTGGTTAAATTAAACATCGCGATGTGCAATGTTAAGGAAGTTGAAATCAAGCCGGTCTATAACGTTGGTGAAAAGTCAAAAATGAAAATTCGTAAAATTGTCTTTCCGGTTTCATGGCTTTTATTAAAATCTTTCTTTAAACGAATTTTTATTAGATACTTCATAAAAGATTTTCATCCTTTGTTTGTTTTATACATACTTTCATTTATACTCTTTGCAGTTTCAATTCCTTATGGAATTAAAATCTTTAAATATGCGTTTATTTATGAAATTGATGCAAATCCGGTAACAGTTTTGGCATTTATGTTTTTATTTATCAGCGCTTTTCAATCTTTACTGTTTGCAATGTGGATGGATATTCAGGACAATAAAAGATTTTATAAATTATAATTTACTTCTTTATATTTTGTTGAGCAAAAAGTAGATTATTTTTTGCCAATTCATAATCCGGCTTTAATTTTAATGCTTGATTGCAGGCTTCAATTGCTTTTTCATATTCGTCCAATTTTATGTAAGCACTACAAATATTATTATATGCTTCTGCATAATCAGGTCTAATTTTTAAAGCTTTGTAACAAGCATCTATTGATTTTTCGTACTTTAAATTAAAATAATACAATAAACTTAAGTTAAGATATCCCTCAGCTGTAGGATTATTTATTAATTGTTTTTCTAGATTTTCTATTTCACGTTGATTAGATTTTAATTGTTCGGCAAATTTTAAATTGTTTTTTGCCCTTTCAAAATCAGGATTATATTTTAAAGCAAGCTTTCCTGCTTCAATTGCACCATCATAATCTCCTGTCATGATTAATGCACTGCAGAGGTTATTATATGCTATTGAATTTTTAGGTTCTAATTCTAAAGCTTTTCTGCAAGCATCGGCACTTTCATAATACATTTTACGATTATAATAAATTAAACTTAGATTAATATAATTTTCTACTCCAGGATCTTTTGATATCAATTCCAGAGCAGCTTTAACTTCATCAACGATTTGCCCGCTGTCCAAAAGATTTTTGTAATAAATTGTGGTTTGATCATTTGGAAAAAATCCCAATGTTTCATTTACTATGCTTTGCAAATTTTCTATATCTTTTTTTATTGTGTAAATTTCCATTAATAAATATCTTGCTGGTAAATACAAGTTATTTACGGCTAGAGCATTTAAACTTTGTTGAATAGCTTCATCATATCGTTGGTGTGATTTTAAAAAATTAGAATAATAATAATACGGTGCAGTATGTTGAACATATTTCAGAGATTTTTGAAAATAATACTCTGCTTCTTGAGAAAATCCCATTGCATCTTTTAAAATTCCCATATTAATATTCAGATATAAATAGTCCGGATCAATTTTATATGCTTTTTCATAGTATTCTAAAGCTACATCTAGGTTTCCTTTTTGCATTTGAGACAAACCATAATTCATCAATCCCCTTACATGATTTGGATTTTTTTTAACAACATCATACCACAAGCTCTCATCTGATGACCAGACTTTATTACGTTGAATTGTTGCAAAAGAATTAATACCTATAAATATAAATATAGAAACACTAATAATAATTATTTTTGAATAATATCTGTTTTCGAGTAAATTCCATTTTTGTATCAAAAAATATAAGCTCCATCCTGCAGCAAGAACAAGCCCAACAAATGGGAAAAACATACGATGATCATTGGTTATTTGTGTTAAAGTGATAAAACTACTTGTAGGTAATAAACTAATAAAAAACCAGGCCAGTCCGAAAGAAATTGGTCGAGTTCTTGGATTGTTAGATAATTTAATGATTAGAAATAGCAACGCTAAAATAAAAATTATTCCAACTATAAATCTTTCATCTTTTATACTGGTCAGAGGAAGCCATCCCGGATCAGCAGATAAATTTATTGGAATTAAAAATGCTATAAAATATCTTAAATAAACCCAGGGTTGAGAAATCAAATATTCATAACTACTAATTCCTACAACTGCTTCTTTTTTTTGCATACTGAATACAAAATATCCTAATAATAAACAGATGAACAAAGAAGGAATTATTTTTTTTAATATAGAAACCAGTATTTTTTTACCATTATTTTTCAACAAATCCTTAAACCCAAATTTCATTTCGAAAAACAAAATATATAAAAACAATAGAGCAACAAAAACCACAGCAGTTTGTTTTGTCAATATACCTAAAATTACTGGGAAAAGATAGACTCCAAATTTTCTTATTTTAGGAAATTTAGCATAAATAAACAATCCAAATATAACAAAAAAAGTTGAAATAGAATCACCCTTTGCTATTATATAGTTGATTGTTTCAGCATTTGCGGGATGAATTCCATAAAATAAAACTATTAAAAAAACGATGTAATATTTTATTTTTTCCTGATTTTTAAAATATTCTTTTAATAAATGTTCATAAAAAAAGAACATTATTAAAAGTTGAATTAGAAAAAATATGAACGTACTAAATTGAAAATAAAAAGGATTTAAACCTTTAGCAAAATAATAATCCAAGGCTATAATTAAGGTAAGAATGGGACGATATCCCTGATTAGTAGGCATAGTACTGAATGTTTCAACATTTGTAAAATATTTGCCTGCATACTTTAAGTCTTTAATAAATGGATTTTCAACAATAGTATGATAGTCGTCAAAATGAAACGGATTTTGAAAATGGTTCAAATAAACCAATGTTACTACCAAAATTAGTGTTCCAAAAAAGAAAGATTTTCTGTATTTTAACATTTGTTAATAATTTTTTAACAAAATTAAAAATTTTTTGTTATATTTGTAAAGTATAATGTTGGGTTAAATTTTAATAATAATGAAAAAGATTAAATCATTCTGGATAATTGTCCTTTTCGTAATATTATGTGCAAATCTATTTGCTCAAAATAATGTAGGTATTTCGGATGTTCCTATTGTGCCACATCAATCCAGCGTTTTAGAAATATATTCCAATTCAAAAGGATTGTTAATTCCAAGATTAACGACTGCTCAAAGATTAGCAATAGTTAATCCGGCAGATGGATTGATGGTTTATGACACAGACATTTCTTGTTTTGTGTTTTATAAAGCATCAACTTCACAATGGCTTTCGCTGTGTGATTTTCTTGGTCCACAAGGACCAACTGGGCCAACCGGACCTATTGGATTAATGGGACCACAAGGACCTCAAGGCATACAAGGACCAACAGGACCAATTGGACCGCAAGGACCTCAAGGTATTCAAGGTCCAACAGGACCTATTGGACCACAAGGACCTCAAGGTATTCAAGGTCCAACAGGACCTATTGGGCCACAAGGACCGCAAGGACCTCAAGGTATACAAGGACCAACAGGACCGATTGGACCACAAGGTCCGCAAGGAATACAGGGACCAACAGGACCGATTGGACCACAAGGTCCACAAGGAATACAGGGACCAATAGGACCTATTGGACTA
>CALJNE010000024.1 GCA_937982115.1 uncultured Bacteroidales bacterium
CTGAAAAAATAAAAAATTTTGATCCTCCAATATAGATTTTAACTCTTTTAATTGGTTAAATTCAGAAATCTTTAACTTTCGAAAATTAAAAGATCAAAAAAATTTTTTGTAGTACAATTTTATTTTCAAATAACTGTTAAACCAAAAGCTATGTTTTCTTCTGTTGTGAACTATGTTACTATATGGTTCAAAAATAAAATACTCAAAAAACTCCGTTATTACTTTGCGAATTTCCTTTCAAAAAGGTCTAATTTTTCAATTATAAGTCAGCAGTTCTGAATTTACTGTTTTTAAGTTTCATCTGCAATTATCTACTTTAAAATCAAGGATTTAAAATTCTTTTTGCAACTATAAAACTATGATTTGTCCGATGATAATCAAATTTGAAGTTTATGGGAATAGTTTTGTTTTCTTTGTAAGCCGTTTTTAGTGTATTTTGCTGATAGGAACTAAAAAGTTCAATTGGACCGATATAATTACCATAGTAAGATAATTTCCAATTTTTGACAAAATCATCATAAGGAATTCCGCTAGGACCGGTCAGAATACAGTTCATATTATTAAGAATAATGTTTTTAATTTCGCTGAAATCTTTTCGGAACATTAAATATGAAGCTGCTTTTAAAAAGCAAGTCTTTCCGGTAAAATAATTTTTAACCATCTTTTCAAACAAAACCTCATCAAGACTATTATCCGATAAATCCATTGAAAGATAATATAAGTATCTGTATATTGTATCGTTTTTCTTACGATAAACAATTTCGCAATAAGGGTCATAATCTTTATCAACAGAATAAGAATAAACAATCGAAGAATCTTTATGGCAAAACTTTCCTTCTTCTGTAATTATTACGGGATTAACGTTTATAATTTCAAAATCTTTTAAAGCCATGAACATCAAAATTGCAGGCAAAGTACCTTCCAGATAAGAATTTAAATCAACACGCATACCTTTAGTTCTGAAAAAGCTGTATTCTAAATTTGTATATATTGATTTTTCGAGTGTTTCAAAAATTGCTTCAGAGTTTTCAATGCTAAGTTCATCACCAAAAGGTAACTTTCCGCACTTTTCAAGCCCAATCATTACAGTGAATTTTGCATCAGGAAAAAAGGCCGATAAATAATTAAAATCCGGACCAGAAAAAGGATAAAAAACTGTATCATAATATTCAAAATTTTCGTTTACCCATTTTTCTATTTCCAGCAGAGTGGAGGAATGATGTTTTGACCATTTTTCCTTTAATCTTTCAGAATATAATTCAAATGCTGATGAATTTGTTATTCTGGTATATTTTTCGGTATCTGAAAGGGAATTGCCAGCCAGAATCTGAGCAATGTAATTATAACCCTTAAAAGCAAAAGTATCGAGAGGATTTTTAATTATGGAGTCAATTTGTTCCGGAATACTTTCCGCAGAAAAAGTCGTGTTTTTATTTTGTCGTTGTACGCACCCAATGATAAATGTAATTAAAACGATACAATATAATGCCTTATTTTTCATTAGTTTTAGTTCTAAATTTTGTCAATATTAAATAAATAATAAAACCTAAAGCAAGAGTAGCAAGTCCCATAAGTGTTTCGGCAGTTCTTTCGCGGAAAAGGTAAAAAAAGTTCCAGATAACAAATAACATAAAAATAATTGGTACCACAGGATATCCGAGAGCCTTATACGGTCGGTTCATTGTTGGAAATCTTCGCCTATGAATAAAAATTCCGGACACTGTTAGAAAAGCAAAAATATTCATTACAAATCCGAGGTATGTCAAAAGAGCTTCGAATGTGCTTGTCAACAACAGGATTAAACTAATTATACTCTGCACAATAATTGCAAAAACAGGAACACCTTTTTTACTTTTAATACTCATAAACTTTAAAGCAGGAAAATCTTCACCGATAACTTGAATTACTCGAGGCCCAGCAAAAACCATTGAAGAAATTGTAGAAATCAGTAGTAAAGATATCAATCCCGACATTATAACACCACCTTTTGCTCCAAAAATTGAAGTAGCAGCAACAGCTCCAACATCAAGCTGTCCACTTAAATCCCCAATCGGAGAAACAAGCAGAAAAACATAATTCAATAAAACATAAAGCACTGTAACCAGTAAAGTTCCGGTTATTAAAGAGCGTGGTAATGTTTTTACAGGATTTTTTAATTCAGAAACAAAATATGCAGCTGCATTCCAGCCTGAATATGAATAATAAACATAAATCAACGAAACCGCAAATCCTGAACTTAAAATTTGTTGCCAGGTGATGCTTGTAGGTATTACTGCAATATCTTGTTTATTGGGAGCAAAAAAGAAACCTGCAACAATTAATGCAACTATCAACAATATTTTAATTAATGTAAATACAACCTGAAAATTTCCTCCGGATTTTATACTCGATGAATGTATAAAAGTAATAATAACAATAACAATTGCTCCAATTATTTTCGGATTTATGCCGTCATAAACATTCGAGAAATATGTTCCCAAAGCCATTGCAGCCAAAGCTATTGGAGCAGCAAATCCAACGAACATCGAAAAAAATCCGGATGTAAAACCCAAAGAAGGATGATATAATTCACTCAGAAAATTATACTCTCCTCCCGAACGAGGCAACACCGAACCCAATTCTCCGTAAACCTGAGCTCCGGTATATGCAATTATCGCTCCCATCAACCATAATACCATTATGGCAGAGATATCTGTTACTCCTCCCGCAAGCTGAAATCCAAGAGAGGTAAAAACTCCTGTACCTACCATATTTGCCACTACATACGAAATAGCAGTGAACAAACCTATACCCTGTATTGTTTTTTTGTCAGACATTTTTACTAAATTTGATGCAATTATAAGAATTAAAATTTTTAATATGCCTTTATTTTCAATTTTTACAAAAAATATTTTTTTAACAACATTGTTTTCAGTTATTCTATTTTCTTGTAGCAATAATAAAAGCACCGAGAAAAAATGTTATGAAGAAAAAAATGAGTTTTCAAATGTTGTAGAAATTCCTCGCCATAACGATACCACACTCACTCTTAAATATGATTGTTGTTTCTATGTAACTACCGAGATATTTTACCCCCCGGATTCCCAACAGATAAAAGGTTCCATTTTAATGTTGCATGGATGGAATTTACCGGCAATGGAATGGTGCGAAAAAACTGATTTTTGTTCTAAAGCCCTCGAGAAAGGTTATGTACTAATAATCCCAAATTACAGTAAAAGCAACTATACACTAGAAATTTATCCCGAAACCCGACCCGATTACATAAAATATCCAACTTTAACCTGGATTATGGAAACACATATTCCTTACCTGCAAGAAGTTATGGGACTACTTTTGCCGAGACAAAATACTCATGTAGCCGGAATTTCAACCGGAGCTAGAGGAGCAACATTACTCGGTTATTACCTGCCTCAAATTTTTAATTCAGTTGCTTCTCTTTCTGGAGACTTTGATATTACATCAATGCAAGACGAGTATCTTTATTATGCCTTTTTGGGACAATACAAAAATTTTCCCGAAAGATGGAAAAAAGAATGCTTTGCTTATGATGTCAAAAATTACAAATTGCCTACCTACATCGGACATGGAAAAGCAGATAAAGTTTCACCTGTTGAACAATCAATTGCAATGTATGATTCCATCGTGAATAATCATCCTAATTTAAAAGTCATCGGAAATTTTCCCGAAAATGCGCAACATAACTACGACTACTGGAAAAGCGAAACCGATAACATCCTGAAGTTTTTTGATGAATGCGGAGAAGAAGGTAGAAGGGAAAAGCATAAACGTTAACAGAAAGTTCATCAGAGTACAAAGACCATTAAATTATCGAAGATAACTTTCCTAAGCTCAAGCAAGTTATTTGTCGCATTCTGAATTTCTTCGTTAAATCCAAAAAAATCTTAAGATTTTTTTCTACTTCGTAGCGACCAAGATTTAGAATGTTTTTCCTCGTGATATTCCTGTTCGGTATTAACATCCCAGATATTAGATTTATCTTTACGACCATTAACAATATTTTCTACAGCAACGATTGCAGTAAGCATAGAATGATCGCTGTTATTATACCTGTGCATACCACTCCTACCAATCAAAAATAAATTTTCAATTTCATCAACATATTCTCTTATGACCTCAAATTGATAATATGAACCAAAATACACTGGATAAGTATCTTCCATCCTTATTATGGTTTTATCAATCACATCCGAAGAATCTATAATTCCTACTTTTTCGAGTTCGGAAATTGCAAGATCATAAAATTCTTCATCCGACATTTTCCATAGAAAGGCATCAGGATCACAAAAATATTCAATTCCAAGCCATACATTATTTTCGTTATTGACCATAAAGGGGCTCCAGTTATTAAAAATCTGTATGCGTCCCATTTTAACATCAGGTTCCTGCATATAAATCCAGTTATCCGGAATTAGTTCATTTATGGTGAGTATCCTAGTTTGATTTTTTATTTTTAGTTTTTTCAATAATAGACCCACAGTAATAAAATTTCGGTGTAATAAACCATCAGCTACATTTTTAACTTCAACAGGTGCCGTTTTAATTGAATTTATAAGATTTTTAACGCTTGTTGTACTAAAAACATAATCTACATCTGCTATTTCAACATATTCAGAATTTTTATTCAAATATCTGACATTAAATTTATTGACATCAATCACATCAAGCTCTTTGAACTCAGCATTCAAAATAATTTCTCCCCCTTTTTCTTTTACAATCTCTGCAACATATTCCCATAATTGTCCAGGTCCGTATTTTGGATATAAAAATCTGTCAATAAGACTGGTCTCCTTATCTTTTTGAGAAATGTCTCTGTCATTATTTAAAAAAATAGATTTAAAATAATGCTTTACAACTCCCCAAACCGAAAGACCCTTAATTCTTTGAGCTCCCCATTCTGCAGAAAGTTCCTTACAAGATTTGCCCCACACTTTTTCGGTATAATCCTTGAAAAATGTTCTGTAAAGTTCTTTTCCAAAACGATTTATAAAGAAATCTTCAAGCGATTTTTCGTTTTTTATGGGAAATATTTTATAGTATAAATATGAAAATCCGATTTTTGCAATTCGAATAAATCCCAAATTACGGATAGTATTTGCATTAAGACTTACCGGATAGTCGAAAAATTTTCTCAAAAAATAAATTCTGCTTAACCTCGATCTGGTAAGAAAAACTTTATCCTGTGGAAGATTCCATTTTTTATTTTTTGGTTGATTTTCGGGAGTATCAACAATCCGGAACAATTCTTTCCAATAATTCATAACTATATCGGACTTTGAGAAAAAACGATGCCCTCCGATATCAATACGATTTCCTTTAAAGTTTACGGTTTTAGAAATGCCTCCGATATCTCCGGTCTTTTCAAGAACAACCGGAATTATATCTGTTTTTCTCAGCAATTCCAGAGCGGCAGTTAATCCTGCAGGTCCGGCTCCTATTATTACGGCTTTCTTTGTCATAATTGAGCGTAAAAATAGAATAAAAAAATATTTTAGAACATAAATTAAATAAAATACTGAAGAAAAAATTTTTTACAATTAAAATTTAATAATTTTACAAAAATTTTAACGTGATGAAAAAGTTAAGTATTATCATTATCGGAGTGTTGTTTTCAACATTTATGTTTGCACAAGAGAACAAAGAAAATCCTGAAAAAACAGCTAAAACGGGAAATGTAGTTTTTAAAAGTTTGATATATGATTTCGGTACGCTGAAATATGGCCAAGATGCACAGGGAGAATTTGTATTCAAAAATATTTCGAAATCGCCGGTAAAAATCGGAAATGTTAAGCCGGCATGTGGTTGCACAGGAACCGACTGGACCCGTGAGGAAATAAAAAAGAATAAAACCGGAGTTATTAAAGTTAGTTATGATACAAAACGTGTTGGAAAATTCGATAAAGCTATTTTTGTTTATTTCGAAGGACAGAACGAACCAATACAATTAAGGATTAAAGGAGAAGTTTTAGCCCAGGAAAATCCTGAACAAGAAATTGTAAAACCACAAACTCAGGATACAAAATCGAAAAAGTTTAAATCAGATCCTTCAAAAAAGCACAAAAAAGCAGAAGTACAAGAAAAACACAGTGAAAAAAATCAATAAAAAACTAAAAAACTAAAGTATATGCCAAAGATTTCCAGAAAAGGTGAAAAAATGCCGGCTTCACCAATTAGAAAATTAGTGCCTTATGCAGAAGCCGCAAAAAGTAGAGGTGTAAAAGTATATCATTTAAACATCGGTCAACCCGATATTAAAACTCCGGAAATTGCACTTGATGCAATAAAAAATATTAAAGAAACCGTAATTGAATACAGCCATTCTGCTGGAAATGTATCGTACAGAAAAAAACTTGCCGAACAGTATAAGGAATACGGCATTGACATTACTTGCGAAGATATTCTGATTACTACGGGAGGTTCCGAAGCAATCATTTTTGCATTTATGTCAACCCTCGACGAAGGTGACGAGGTTATCGTTCCCGAGCCTTTTTATGCAAATTATAACGGCTTTGCAATACAATCGGGAGTTGTAATAAAACCTATTACTTCTTCAATAAAAAATGATTTTGCATTACCACCTATTGAAGAGTTCGAAAAACTTATAACTCCAAAAACCAAAGGTATAGTAATTTGTAATCCAAACAATCCTACAGGATATCTATATAGTAAAGATGAATTGTTACAGCTCGCAGAGATAATAAAAAAGCACGATTTATACTTATATAGCGACGAAGTTTACAGAGATTTCTGCTATGGAGGCGAAAAACATTTTTCGGCAATGTTGCTTCCAGGATTGGAAAAGAATGTAATTATGATGGATTCTGTCTCGAAGAAATACAGTATGTGCGGAGTTAGAATAGGCTGTATGATAACAAAAAATAAAGAAGTTATAAAAACAGCCATGAAATTTGCTCAAGCTCGTCTGTGTCCACCATCATTCGGACAAATTGCTTCGGAAGCAGCCATTGAAACTCCCAAATCTTATTTTAAAGAAGTTTACGATGAATATATTGAACGTCGTGATTTTATGGTTGCTGAATTAAACAAAATTCCAGGTGTATATTGTCCAAATCCTAAAGGAGCTTTTTACACAGTTGTAAAACTTCCAATTGACGATTCCGACAAATTTGCTCAATGGTTACTCGAAAGTTTCGAATACAACAAGCAAACTGTTATGGTTGCTCCGGCAAGTGGTTTCTATAATACTCCCGGACTAGGGAAAAACGAAGTTCGCATAGCTTATGTATTGAAAATAGAAGACCTAAAAAATGCAATCGAAACTCTAAAACACGCCCTCGAAGTATATCCCGGTAGAGTAATGTAATTTTTATCTTTATAAAATATGTAATAAAAAAAAGGCTGCCAATCGGCAGCCTTTTTCAGTTTGTAGTTTTTGGTTTACTTTTTAATAAGTTTTGATACATATTCATTTCCGTTTATTGAAAGTTTTAAGAAATAAACTCCTTCGCTCAAACCCGAAATATTAACATCAAATCTTTCGGATTGTGGAGCTATTTCTAAAACTTTTTGTCCAAGTGTATTTACTAAACTTGCTGTTTCAACAACTCCTGATGCTTCTATTGTAATGTGATTATTAGCAGGATTCGGATAAACTTTCACTGCTAATTCAGAGTAATTTACAGCATTTACAAATTGAATTACAAACGGAGTTGTTACAATACAACCAACAGCATCTATTACCAATACAGAGTAATTTCCGGGCAATAAACCACTTATGCTTTCGCCGTTTTCACCGGTTGACCAGCTGATTACATAAGGCTGAGTACCTCCTGTAATTTCTACACTTGCAGAACCATCAGCAACATCTGAACCTGAGGCAGCTACTGTATTTACTTCCATTACCGGAGTTGAACCCACATAAATCATATCTTCAACAAGTTTTGTGTCGGTTCCTGAAGCATTTGAAACTTCTAAACTTACAGTGTAAATTCCCGGTTCTGAGTATGTATGAACAGGATTTTGTTCTGTAGAAGTAGTTCCGTCGCCAAAGCTCCACAACCAGTAAACAGGACTATTTGATGTCAAATCGGTAAAGTTAACCGTCAGTGTTTGGCAACCACTAAGTGGATTTGCAGTAAAATCAGCTACAGGAGCCGAAATTTGTTCTTGTGTTACTTCAATGCAATCACTAACACTACATCCATAAGCATCTGTTATTGTTACGCAATAATTTCCTGCTGTTAATCCACTAATAGTTTGAGTAAATTCATTATTATTCCACTGAATCGTAACAGGAATCAAACCTCCAGTAAATTCTACTGTTGCTGTTCCGTCATTTCCATTTAAAGATTCCTGAGTACTACTCATATTTGTAATTACAGGAGTTTGTCCGATTTGAATCAAATTATTTAAAGTAACTGTATTTGAACCAACAGCATTAGTTGCAGTTAAACTTACACTGTAAACCCCTGCTTGAGAATATAAATGAACAGGATTTTGTTCTGTTGAAGTTTGTCCATCGCCAAATTCCCAGTACCAAGACGTTGGATTATTATTTGATAAATCTGTAAATTGCACGGTCAATATATCGCAACCTGTAGTTAAGGATGCAGCAAAGTTCGCAACCGGAGCAGATCCTGAAGTATTGACTAAAGCTGAGGTAGATGATGTACATCCGTTAAGATCGGTAACAGTAACCGAATAAGTCCCTCCTGTTAATCCTGAATAAATCATTGTATTTCCTGAACCTGGAGTTGTAGCATTGGTATTCCACAAGCCTGTAAATGGTTGCGTACCTCCTGTAATTGTTACTGTGATGCTACCATCATTAGCCCCTGCAGAAGTTTCGTCATTAACTGTAGTGGAAAGAGTAAAGTTCGGGTAAATTGTTACATTGATATTATCACTTGCTGTACATCCGCTTGAATTAGATACAACTACAGTATAAGTTCCGCTTGTGTTTGCAACATAAGTTTGAGAACCTGCAACTCCATTCCACTGATAAGAACTGAAACCTGCACCTGCATCGAGAGTAACTGTTCCGCCGCATTGTGTAATATCGTTTCCAAGATTTACTGTCGGAACAGGATTGATTGTTACATTAATTTGGTCGCTGTTGGTACATCCATAGGAATTTGATACAACTACAGTATAATTTCCGCTTGTGTTTGCAACGTAGGTTTGAGAACCTGCTACTCCATTCCACTGATAAGAACTGAAACCTGCACCTGCATCAAGAGTA
>CALJNE010000025.1 GCA_937982115.1 uncultured Bacteroidales bacterium
TTAAAATTTTTTAATCCTAGATTAATAAAAATATGCAGAGATTCTGTTTTTGCACCATTAATGCTGTGATAATGTTGATTAAAACAATTTGAATACAATGTATATGATCCATCAGAAGTTTGAATCAAATTTTCCATTATAATATGATGAAATTAACTGCAATTATAATATTTTTTTCTTAATTTAATGCAACCATATTTTTTATATATTTGTCTCTGAAATTGTTGTTAAATTTTTAAATGAACATTTATGAAAAGAATTTACTTTTTGTTTTTATTAGTTTTTACATTTTTGAGTGTATCATCTATTGCTCAAATCAACACTGGGATATTACCGGACAGCTTTAAAGACAAATCGAGCATTGATAATGTAGATCACATTTTTGTTGAGCCACCATCAATAGAACTGATCAAGATAGAAGATGAAATTGATGAAAAAAATGGACAGATGTATAAAGTAGCAAGGTTATTACCTGTAGATTTGACTCCACAAAATTCCGGTACCTGGGATAAATTATCAGACGGGACAGATATCTGGAGATTGAGAATTTCATCCGAAGGAGCAAAATCATGTGTTTTACATTTTGATTATTTCGAGCTACCGGTTGGATCAAAACTTTTTGTTTACAATCCGGATAAGAGTGTGATTTTAGGTCCTTACACTTCTGAAGATAATCCTTTGAGAGTTGAATATGCAATTGGAGTTTTGTATGGTAATGAAGCGATAATTGAATATAGTGCACCTAAAGTTAAATCAGAAGATGGAATGGTAAAAGATCCTATTCCACCACATTTAAAGATTAGTGCATTTTCATATTTTTATCGTGGAGAGAGTTTATTTGATAGCAGAAGCGGAAAAGGAACAGGATATGGAGCTTCGGATAATTGTCAGGTAAATGTAAACTGTTCGGAAGGCAACAATTGGAGAAAACAACAAAAAGGTGTAGCCAGAATTTATGTTGTAGAAGGTTATTCTGCTGGATATTGTACCGGGTCCTTAGTAAATAATACTGCACAAGATGGAACACCTTATTTTTTAACAGCAGATCACTGTGGTGGTACTGCGTCTGCTTCAAACATGAATCAATGGATTTTTAGATTTAATTACGAAAGTCCCGGTTGTCTAGCAACATCTGAACCGTCTGGTAACAACATAACCGGTTGTGTAAAAAAAGCGAGAGGACCTATTAGCGGCGGTTCTGATTTCTTATTATTACAATTAAATACAACAGCTTTAAATTTAAAAAACATTGGTGCTGTTTATAATGGATGGAGAAATAATAATGTTGGGAGTTCATCAGGAGTAAGCATTCATCATCCAAGTGGGGATATAAAAAAGATTTCGACATATACTACTGCACTTTCTACAGCAACATGGCAAGGAGGTATGACTAATGCACATTGGAAAGTATATTGGGCACAAACTGCAAATGGTCATGGTGTTACAGAAGGAGGTAGTTCTGGTTCTCCAATCTTTGATAATGCAGGTTTAATTATCGGGACATTATCAGGAGGTTCATCATACTGTACAGCAACAACTCAACCTGACTTGTACGGAAAAATGTCATCACACTGGACAGCTAATGGAACTACAAATGATTTACAATTAAAACCATGGCTTGATCCTTCAGGTTCTGCAACTCAATGCCCATTATATGATCCTAATGACATAGGTTTGGTGTGTAATTTTTCAGGCACTCCAACATATTTAAATGCAGGTGGAACTGTTAGTTTTACAGATTTATCAACAGGTGGAACTATTACTTCACGTTCATGGACATTTCAAGGAGGAACTCCTTCAACCTCCAATTCAGCAAATCCAATAATAACATATAACACACCAGGAGTTTATAATGTTTCTTTGACTGTTTCCACAGGTACTCAAAACGCAACTGAGACCAAAAACGGATATATTACTGTTGTGTCTCCAGGTTCAGGCTTTACATACGATTTTGAAGCCTGTGCAAATTTTGTTGTTGACCAATTTTCACCATGTACTACATACGATGGTGATGGTTCAGCAAGTTATGGTTCACAAAGCTATGATTTTACAAACGAAGGTTATACCGGGTCATATATAGCATTCAATCCTTCTGCCACCACACCTGCTGCAACCGGGGCATGGGCATCTAATCAGGGCAGTAAATATGGAGCTTGCTTCTCGGCTCTTACACCGCCAAATAATGATTGGTTTATCACTCCACAAATAAGTCTTCAATCTAATTCCTCTTTTAGTTTTTGGGCAAAATCTGTAACAAATCAATGGGGATTAGAAAGGTTTAATGTATATATTTCAACAACAAATAACAACATTGGTAGTTTCGTTAAAATATCGCCGGGATCTTATGTTGAAGCTCCAACTTCATGGACTCAATACACCTATGACCTAAATGCTTATAATGGTCAGAATGTATATTTAGCTATTCAGTGTGTTTCTAACGATGCTTTTGCATTCTTTATTGATGATATAAAAATAAATACTTCACCGGCAGTAACTCCTCCCACAGCTAATTTCAGCGGTACTCCAACCAGCTTATGTAATGGTGGTTCAGTATCCTTCACCGATCTATCCACAAACAATCCAACATCATGGTCATGGTCTTTCCCGGGAGGTACACCGAGTACAAGCACTCAACAAAATCCGGTTGTTACATATAATACCCCTGGCGTTTATAATGTAAGTCTCACAGTCTCGAACCAGGGGGGCAACAATACCATGACAAAAAACAATTACATTACTGTAAACAATTGTGCTCCGACTGCAAATTTCACCGGAAATCCAACAGTATTATGTGCCGGAGGTACTGTAACTTTTACTGATCAATCTACTAATAATCCGACATCATGGAACTGGTCATTCCCGGGCGGAACGCCAAGCAGCAGTACTCAGCAAAATCCAACAGTTGTTTACAACTCTCCCGGAACATATTCTGTAAGTTTGACTGTTTCAAATGTAAGTGGATCAAATACTCAAACAAAGAATAATTATATTACAGTTAACAACTGTTCAAACATTGACGATGCTGTACTTTCGATGATACAAATTTATCCGAACCCAACAAATGGCATCTTAAATATTAATATCCCAACGCCTAATGCTGAACTCAGTATCATCAACATCATAGGAAATGAAGTTATGAAAACTAATTTGAATTCAACTAAAAATACAATTGACTTAAATTCTCTGAATCAGGGTATTTATATAGTTGAAATAAAAATTGACGGTAAAAAATATCGTTCAAAAATCACGATTTATAATTACTAAATTTTAAAATTAAAAAGGGGCTGCATATTTTTGCAGCTCTTTTTTTATTCTAAATATTATGAAAAAAATAAATAATGCTTTCGCAAAAAAAGACAAAAATTTTGGATGTTTCGGTTGTTCTCCTTTTAATGAACACGGATTAAAGTTAAATTTTCATTTAGAAGATAAAAAGTTATTTTGCATCTGGAATCCCGACCACAAATTCGACGGTTGGAAAAATATTATTCACGGAGGAATTCAAACAACAATAATTGACGAAACCGCAGAGTGGCTTATTTTTGCTTTATACGGACGATCTGCTGTAACAATGGAATTAAATGTAAAGTTTACAAAACCTTTACATTCAGACGAAGGAGAAATAAAAGCCGTGGCAGAAGTTTTAAATTTTAACAGAAATATTATTGAAATAAAAACTATAATTTTGAATAATTCAAATCAAATATGCACAGAGTCTGTCGGTAAGTTTTTCGTTTATGATGAAAAGAAATCAAAAGAAATTTTCAATTTTCCGGAACACAAAGATTTTTTTGATAATGCCGATTAAAATTTTGCAATTAATTTTAAATTCACACGTCTGCTTGTAAGGTAGTTTGGTACTCCGTATTGCCATCCACGAATATCAGTAACAAAAGTGTAGGATATTTCATTATTTATGTCTAAAAGATTAAAGACTTCAAGACTTATCCAAATATCTTTAAAATTATTTAAAATTTTCATGGAATTTATTCCTGCATCTTCGGATTTTAAGAGTTTAGAAATTCCAATGTCAACTCTCCGATAAGGAGCATATCTTGGGGTAATGTGAGATTTTTCGACGGGCAATCCTGTTCCAAAAAGAATATTGATAAAACCTTGCCATGTCTCATGTTTAGGTATGTAATCCTGGAAAAATATCCCGAAGTTTAGGCGTTGGTCGGTGGGGCGAGGAATCATACCAAGATAAATAGTATCAACAGTTCCATCGAGATTACGTTGTTTATAAAAATCGCCTTCGATATCTTCCATAGTCTGCATAACTGCAATACTAAACCAGGACTCTGTTCCGGGAACAAACTCCCCGTTTACTTTTGCTTCAATTCCAACACTATAGCCATGCGAAATATTTTCCCCATAATACCTTAATCTAACATTATCAACATTGTAAGGAATCAAGTTATACATATATTTATAATAAATCTCTCCGACCAGTTTAAAAGGACGATCCCACATTTTAAAAAGGTAATCTGTTCCGCCAACAATTTGATATGAAGATTGAGATTTTATATTTTCGTTCAAGCTTCCATCCATTCGCCTGATTTCCTTAAAGAAAGGTGGTTGATGATATAGACCTGTCGAAAGTCTAAAAACAATATCCTTTCTCCAATTTGGCTTTAGACCAAAATTAATTCGAGGGCTAATTAGAAATTCATTATTATATGTCCAATAATTTAATCTAATTCCACCACCTATTGAGAAATCAAAATCATTAAAATCAAACATATAATTATCCTGAATAAAAGAACTAAATCTAAAACTTGAAATATCATTTCGTGAAATATCAGTAAAATATAATGGGACAATACTTCGTGAGGGCGGAATTAACTGTTCGGTTGAATATCCATAACTTCCCAGAGAATAACCGGCTGAATCAATCATGTTCCATTCGTGAACATAGTACCCGAAAGATTCGTAATTTGTCTGAAAGCCCCATTCTATTTTGTGATTATTGGATTTTGTTTCGCCAATATGTTTAAATGAAAACACCATGCCGTTCAAACTATTGCGAGTATGATCGAGAAAAGAACCTATTCCAATATTTGCAACACTGTCTCCAAGATTATCAGATCCAAGTTGTTTGTCCAATTCATTAAGAAAATACTGACTTAATATATCGAAGCTTTCATTTTCATTAGTATAATAGCTCGAAGCTATAAATTTAAGATTAGTATTCTTATTTAATCTATAGTTGCCGGTAAAAGCTGCTGTATAATTCCTGAATTTATCAATTTCTTGCCCTTCGAAGTACATCATAATTTTCAAAGCTTCGTTAAGAGTACCGAATTTTGTTTCTCTATCTTTTGGAATAAATTTGTAAACGTTATTGGATAAATTACCCAGGAAACTTATTTCGAACTTATCTGAAATATCGTAAGTAAGATATGTTTGAAAATCGAGAAACGAAGGGGTGTATTGCCCTCTTGTATCCATTGAACTAAGCAAATATTTTGTTGTTTTATATCTTATGCCCATATTATACCTGAAGAGATGATTTTTGCTTAAGCCTTCAACCTGAGCATTTGTTCCAAGCAGGCTTCCTGTAAAGCTTCCTCTAAATTCTCGCGGTTTACGATATTTTATATCCAACACTGACGACATTTTATCGCCGTATTTAGCCTCGAAACCGCCGGCAGAAAAAACAATGCCGGCTACCATATCAGAATTAATAAAACTCAGTCCCTCTTGCTGTCCTGACCTCAATAATATCGGGCGATAAATTTCAACATCATTAACAAAAATCAGATTTTCGTCAAAATTTCCTCCTCTAACGTTGTATTGAGAGCTTAATTCATTATTGCTTGAAACTGACGGTAAGGACTTTAAAATATCTTCAAAACCTCCGGGAGTAGGGATACGAAGACTGATTTCGGGATTAAGCCTCACAGCATTAAAGTGTCTGTCGGCAGTTACTTCTATATTTGCTTCAGGCAAAATATTTACTCGCTCTTTTAACATGAAATTCAAAACAATATTTTCATTACTGTTTAATAAAATATTTTTCTGAAACGGCTCGTAACCGAGATAGCTTACTTCAATAACAATTTCTTTTCCGGCAGGCACAAGTATTTCAAAACTACCGAATTTATCGGTTACTGTACCAATTGTAGTACCTTTAATAGCAATATTTGCAAATTCAATCGGACGTTGGAAAACATCGGTAACCTTACCGCTTATTTTTGCTTGTTGCGTGAACAAGGAAAGTGGAAGAAAAAAACATGCAAAAAACAATATATTAAAGATGGTTATTTTTATGTTTCTATTTTTAAAAAATCTTTTTCTTTCAGTCATCAATTCAAACTTAGCAACAATTAAACATTAGACATAAAAAAATATTGTTCGGATTAATTATTTTTTTCAATTTCCGGATAAACGATACGACCATGAAAAACACTTTTTATTTTATCGGCAAAAATCTTTTTTGCTGTACTGATTTCTTTAAAAGTTATATCAACATCGTCAAACTGACCGGATTTTATTTGATTATCAATTATGTTATTAACAAGATTTCCTATAGATTCTTTTGAATATTCTTTAAGTGTACGACTTGCGGCTTCGAGTCCGTCGGCCATCATAAGGACTGCTGTTTCAAGAGAATTGGGTCTTGGTCCCGGATATCTGAAATTACTTTCTACCGGAGCTATTCCGGGATTGGAATTTACCCACATATTGTAAAAATATTTTGTCATGCTTGTACCATGATGCATTACGATAAAGTCAATTATCTGTTCAGGCAGTTTATGTTTTTTTGCCAGTTTAACGCCTTCCTCAACATGTGAAATTATTTTTTGAGCGGAATCTTCGTAATCCAGATCATCGTGGATATTATAGTCTGTTTGATTTTCGATAAAATACTCTGGATGTACCATTTTTCCAATATCATGATATAATGCTCCGGTACGAGCCAGCAAAGAATTTCCTTTCAATTCTCTGACGACTAACTCAACAATATTTGCCAGCTGAACGGAATGTTGAAATGTGCCCGGAGCTTTCTCGGATAATTCTCTTAACAAAGGATTATTAGTATCGCTTAGTTCGAGTAACGTATAATCTGAAATAAAACCAAATAGTTTTTCTGCAATAAATAAGAGTGGGAAATAAAGCAAAATTAAAAATGAACTTATAATATATGGGATAAAACTCTTCAAATCTGACACTTGAGGCACTTCGAACTTCATTAATAGGAAGCCCAGATTCAGCAAAAAATATGTCCCGATTACAAATAATACGGTTTTAAAAATTTGACTTCGACGGTTTCTTATTTTAAGACTGAACATTGCAACTGTTCCAGCAATAAGTTGAATAAGCAAAAATTCAAAACCGTTAGACGCAAAAAATGATGAGATTATTACAGAAAATAAGTAAAATACAAACGAAACATGAAAACTGTAAAAGGATATTAACAACAAAGGGAACAAAGCAAAAGGAATAATTTCAATTTTTAAGTCGGTATATTTAAAAACAAGAAAAACTGAAAAAACTTGCAATATCATTGTTACAGAAACAAAAATTAAATCTCTGAGTTTTTTAATTTTTTTCTTTTGAAAGAACATTATATAATAAATCAGTATCGTAAAAATAACTCCAAAAATAATAACAGCTCCCAGATACATTAAAGTTTCATTTCTTTTAAAAAATCTGCTTTCAGATTCTTTTTTCATCGTATTGAGAATCCTGTATTCATTATCGGTTACCAGACTACCGTGTTTAATGATAAGTTCTCCTTTTTTAACCATCCCATAATAAGGAGAGATTGAATTGATTTTATTGCGTATGATGCGGTTAGTTAAAGTATCATCATATTTGTAAACTTCCGGAAAAACATATATTTGAATTAATCTATTTAAATCTTGATTTACAAGGCTATCAATAGTTGTAAAAGTAGGTCGTTTATGAATTTTCAAAAGATTGTTTCGTAATATTTGCGGTGTTAAAAAATCAGAATATCTTGCAACTGTAAAATATTTTCCATTATAAATTGTAATTTTTTCAATGGGTTTTCCTGCAATAAGAACAATAGAATCAATAACTCCAACATTGTAATAGGAATCTCGTAATAAAGAATCTACAGCTTTTTTATACTGAAAAATTTCGGATGATATTTTTAATAAATCTAGTTTTTCTTGATCTTTTATTTTATTCATCAAAAATATCTTATCAAGCTCAATAGTGAATTTCTTAAAGAAATTGGCAATCATTGATGTATCGTAAACAAATACCGGCAATACATCAGCAGTGATACTGTCTTGCTCGGCTTTTAATTCTTCATCGGTTTTTAAAATTGCAAAATCTTTTTCTGCGTATAAATCATCATATAGCCATGGTACACCTTTCTGAAAGACAAATGTTTTATTTGTTCGCTCCCCAATAATCAAAACAATTATTGTTAACAAACCTAAGAAAGTTAATACTGTAAAAATCTTAAATGTTCTATTCTTAAGTTTCATAAGCAATTATCTGTTAGCTATAAAATAACAAAAGTAATTCAAATTTTGATTTTATAAAATTCATTATTGTAATATTTTTCTTATAAATTGGTTGTTTGAAGTATTTTGTTAAGTATGTTTATTAAAAATCCTCTGTTAAAAAAATTATTTATTATTCCGCAAATAATATTATATCTTTGAAACTTGGAAATTGATGTATTATGAGAACAGCGGTTTGCGAAAATTCATATATCCCTGTAAGAGCAGGTCTCTCACATAAATCCGAGATGGTAACACAGGTTCTATTCGGAGAATTATTTGAGATCATTAACAAATCCGATAATTGGATAAAAATCCGTACCTTACACGATAATTATGAAGGTTGGATTGACAACGCACAATATCACATTGAAACAGATAAATCTGCTGAATATGATATTTTGGAGCTATTGCCATGTCATCAGGAAATTATTTTAAAGACTGCTGATAACCATCTTCTAAAAATTCCGGCCGGAGCAAAAATTCCAAAAGCTGCAATTCAAAAAAAAGTATTCTATATTAATTCTAATAAATATGAGATAGTCTCTGAGTTTTCCGAAATAAAATCAGAATCCGATCGTGAAAAAATTTCTGAAATTGCACTCAAAATGTTAAATGTTCCTTATTTGTGGGGTGGACGTTCATCTTTTGGGTTCGATTGTAGTGGTTTTACTCAATTCGTATATAGTTGTGCTGGCATTAACATTCCCCGTGATGCTTCTGCTCAATTTGAACTAGGTAGTCCTTTAAATTTTGTTATTGAAGCTAAACCTGGTGATTTAGCATTTTTCGAAAATGATGAAGGATTTATCACTCATACAGGTGTAGTAATAGACCATGGCAAAATAATGCACGCCTCAGGTAAAATAAGAATTGACCTCTTAGACCATCAGGGAATTTTCAATAAAAACATAAGGAAATATACTCACAAACTAAAAGTGATTAAATCAATTTTATAAATTTTTTAATATCTCTTAAAACTCAAATCAAAATAATAATTTCCCGATGTCTTCCATTTTCGCTTTGTAGGCATACTATATTCCATGGCTGTATGCTGTGTAATGAAACTCTCGTAAAATCCTTCAAGCAAAGTATAAAATGGCCAGATATAT
>CALJNE010000026.1 GCA_937982115.1 uncultured Bacteroidales bacterium
TGCCAATCAAGGAATGTCCTCATTGCGGAAGTTCACATTTTGTTAAGTTTGGAAAATACGTAAATGTCTCGAGATATAGATGTAAGATATGTCGTCGCACGTTTATTCCTACGAGTGGAAGTAGCATTCATTATATAAATAAGAAAGAGAAATTTTTGCAATTGTTTGATATGTTTAATAGTGGTGAGGTGTTGACAATAAAGAATATTTCTAAAAAGTTTGGAATTAGTATTTTAACAGCCTTTGACTGGCGACATAAGATTTTTTTAGCATTGCAATTGATCAAGCAAGATTACGAGTCGGTAACGATTGCCAATAAAGTAAGTTTTAATTTTAGTGAAAAAGGACGTAAGCAAGCTACTCTGAGCATCAAGAAAAAAGTACAGAAAGTTAATTTGTGTTCTATTACTGATAGCCGATTGACAGAGTTTAAGTTTGTTAACGTTGGAGACAGTATAAGTAAAGATTTTTACGAACGGTTTTCTGGCAGAGTTGCGAATAAATCTTTATTATTTTTTAAGGATGATGAAAAAATTTTAATTGACGATGTTAAACAATTGATTAAGGAGAAAAACAGCACTATAAAAATCAGGAGGTTAGAGAAAAGTTTGAAGATTCACAGGTACAAAGTAGAGGAATTTAAAGAATTTATAAATCGTTTTATGCGTGGAGTAGCAACGAAGTATTTACAGGTGTATGCAAATTTTTATTCGTTTCTTCAAACTTTAAAGCCTGTTCCGAATTATTATAAGTTGTTGGAGCTAAGACTTACGTGGATAAAATATTTAAAGATGGAGATTTTATATCAGGATTTTCTTCAACGAAATTCTATAAGTCTGGAAGATTATGTTGCGATAAAACGAAAGTGGAAGTCAAAGAACAGAAGGTTCAAGGCTGATTATGAAGAAAATTTGATAAATAATTATAATAGTTTAAACCAAATTCCGTATTAAAAAATGCAAAATTTGCCTGAAGGTTGACAAGATCTACATTGTGTTTGGAGTTAATTCGTACTGATTCTATTCCTAAAATACTAAGTTATAGTTCTTTTCTTTCTGTGCTTAATTTTTGTTAAACAAAAACAAAATCTTTATTTAGTTTCACCTACAAATTTTAATTGTTTGGCTTTTGAGGTTCGCAGTTGATGTAATAATTTGGTACAAAAATTAAGATTTTATTAACACAATTTGATTAGTTTACCGATTTATTTTCTGTTATTTTTGATTAAAATTTTTTAAATTTGAAGCCAAATATTTTGATTTATGGCTTTTATCGTAATAGAAGGATTGGACGGTTCGGGAAAATCTACTCAGGTAAAATTATTATCTGATTATCTTAATTCTAAAAACATTAAAACGCAATTTATACATTTTCCTACGCCTGATTCCGAAATATTCGGAGAACTTATTTCTAAATTTTTACGTGGTGAATTAGGCAAATTAACGGAAGTTAATCCTTATCTTGTAGCACTGATCTTTGCCGGCGACCGCTATAATCTTGCAGGACGTATTAATTTATGGCTTAAACAGGGAATTCATGTTATAAACGACAGATATGTTTATTCAAATATTGCCTATCAGTGTGCAAAATGCTCAGACGAGAAAGAAGCTGACGAATTGATGGATTGGATTTTAAAGCTTGAATACGAGTATTTTAAAATTCCTAAACCCGATTTGAATATTTTTCTCGAAGTTCCGTTTTCTTTTACAAAAGAAAGATTAATTTCTCAACGTGACGGTGATGATAGAAATTACCTTAAAGGGAAAACAGATATTCACGAAGAGAGCTTGATTTTTCAGGAAAAAGTACGAAATATTTATCTAAAAGCCATTAAACGCGATAGTAGTTTTATTGGAATAAAATGTTATGATGAAGCAGCTCAAATGTTAAAGCCAGAGCAAATATCCAAATTAATTTTAAATGAGTTAAAAAATAAAGGTTTAATCTAAAATATTGGACTATGAAAAAGATTTTGGCAAATTTCAGTAGAGTTTTTGTAGGTATGATTTTTATTTTTTCAGGTTATGTTAAGGTAATAGATCCATTAGGTTCGGCTTACAAATTTACTGACTATTTTAATGCTATGCATCTTAGTTTTATGACAGATGCTTCATTATTTTTTGCAATAGTAATGTCAGTTGCTGAATTGGTTATAGGATTATGTTTGTTATTTAATATTTTGCCAAGATTAGCTTCGTGGGGAGTTTTGTTATTTATGTTGTTTTTTACTCCTCTAACTCTATGGCTTGCAATTGCAAATCCGGTGCACGACTGCGGATGTTTTGGTGATGCTTTAATTTTAACAAATTGGCAAACTTTCTATAAAAATATTGTAATTCTGATTTTTGTAGCATTTATTTTTATTTACAGAAACAAATTCAAACCTATTTATAATCCGTTTTTTCAGTGGAGTATTGCCGGATTGTTCACTATAGTGTCTGTATGGTTAAGTTTTTATTGTATACAAAATCTACCAATAATAGATTTCAGACCATACCACATTGGTGCTAACATTATTGAAGGAATGACCGTTCCCGAAGATCAAATTAATAATGTAGATGTTTACGAGAGTGTATTTATTTACGAAAAAGATGGAGTTCAGAAAGAGTTTAGTGTTGATAATTTGCCCGATAGTACATGGAAATTTATTGATGCAAAGCATAAATTAATAAAGGAAGGATATAAACCGCCAATTCATGACTTAACTATTACTCCTGTTTATATCCCCGGACATAGTCCTGAACCTGTTGAAGCTGAAGAAGTAAATCTTTACGACGCAGAATTCATGTACACTAAAAACGGTGAAACCGAATACTTTACAATTGACCACCTGCCTGATACTACATGGAAATTTGAGTATGTTGTTTATAAATCAAAAATAGATCCTTCTTTAATACGACTGGTTTATTTGAATCCCGAAGGTATTGAGGAAGTTTTTAATTTCTATAACCTGCCTGGAAAGAACTATACTTTTATTGATGCCTTTTATTTTAATAATTATGCTGAGGATTTTCACTATGGTGAAGATATTACAGACAGAGTACTTGCAGATAAAAACTATTATTTTATTGCTGTGATGTACGATTTGAAAAAAGCCGACAAAAAATATCTGGATCACCTGAATAATGTTGCAAAATTTTGTCAAGAAAATTCATATAATTTTTATTGTCTTACAGCATCAAACGAAAACGATATTTCAGAATTTGTAGCAGAACATAAACCTGTATATCAATTTTACAATACTGACCCAATAACTCTAAAAACAATAGTTCGTTCAAATCCCGGTTTGTTACTACTTAAAGATGCTACTATAATAGATAAATGGTCTGCACGTAATATTCCTGATTTCCAAAATGTTAAAGGAGATTTGCTCGCGTATTTGTTGAGTAAACAAAGAAAATCTTTTGAAGATATGCGTTCGGGATTTATCTTCTTTTCTTTGTTGCTTTTTATGAGTTTATTTACAAATTTTTACAACTGGCTGAAGAAAAATAAATTTATAAATATTAACCAAAAATAAAATTATGCGAAAAAATATCATTGCTGCTAATTGGAAAATGAACACTCTTCCAAAAGAAGGTGTTGAGATTGCAAATAAAATAAATCAATATCTTGCCGATAAAGAATTACCTGTAAACAAAAAAATTGTTTTAGGCGTTCCATTTACTCATCTTATTAAAGTAGTTGATACTGTGGATTACACAAAAATTGCCGTAGCTGCCCAAAACTGTTCTCAGTTTGAATCAGGAGCATATACCGGCGAAGTCTCCGCTGCAATGATTAAAAGCTGCGGGGCCCAATATGTTATCATTGGTCATAGCGAAAGACGTCAATATTTTTATGATACTGATGAAGTAATATCTCAAAAACTTTCTCAGGCTTATAAAAACGCTTTGTTCCCAATATTTTGTTGTGGCGAAACTTTAAAGCAACGAGAAGAAAATATACATTTCAAAGTTGTTGAAAATCAATTGGTTAATGCCTTTATTCGTGTTGATAAATTTAATTTTGAACGCACAATAATAGCTTATGAACCTGTCTGGGCTATTGGAACAGGACTTACAGCAACTCCCGAACAGGCTCAGGAAATGCACATGTTTATTCGTAATGTGATTGCAAAAATTTACGGACATGAAGTAGCAGACCAGACTTCTATACTATATGGAGGCTCAGTAAATGCTACTAATGCAAAATCTTTATTCGAGTGCGAGGATATTGATGGGGGATTAGTTGGAGGAGCTTCCTTGAAACCAGTTGAATTTATTAAGATTATTGAATCAATATAAAATGGATTACATAGAAATTAAAATTAAACTTAATGCTGAGAATAGTTATCTCGGCGAAATTTTGATTGCACTACTGGGCGACATTGATTTTGATGGATTTTATGAAGAAAATAATACTCTGTTTGCTTATATCCCTGAAAATAAGTTTCAAAAAACACTTCTTGAAGATATTCTTAAGGTTTATGAATTAACTTATGAACTCTCAGTTATTAAACAAAAAAACTGGAATGAAGAGTGGGAAAAAAACTTTGAACCGATTGTAATTGATGATGTTTTGGCGATAGTAGCTCCTTTTCATAAGCAAAATTTTGAGACTAAATATAAAATTTTAATCGAACCGAAAATGTCGTTCGGAACGGGTCATCACGCAACTACATATATGTTGTGCAAGTTAATGCCTGACTATGATTTTGTTGGAAAATCTGTTCTGGATTTTGGTTGCGGAACAGGAATTCTCGGAATTTTTGCTTCGATTTTGGGAGCTAATGAGGTTATCGCAGTTGATATAGACCAATGGGCTTATGAAAATACTCTGGAAAATGCCGAAAGAAATAATATAAGCAATATGTCCGTTACTAAGGGAGATATAAGTAATGTCCCGAAAAGAATTTATGATGTGATTCTTGCAAATATAAATCTTAATGTTTTGAAACAAGATATTCCTGAATTAAGTAAAATGATGAAAGAAGGCTCATTGATATTTTTCAGCGGATATTTGTCTAATGAATTGGAACAAATAAAAAATGTCTGTAAAGAAAATGGTCTTGAATTTGTAACTTCCAGCGACAGAGATTTTTGGAATGCCGGTGTTTTTAGAAAATAAAAATTAATAATATGAAAAGTGTTGGGTACTCGAAAATAACTTTCTCAGTAATTCTTTTTTTACTTTTGGTAGTAACATTACCTGCACAGAATTTTCCTACGGAATATGATAAATTTGTAAAGGCTTTTTCCGGTGAATTGGGATTTACCGGCGAAATAAGGAAAGAAGGAAAAAGTATGTCGCGTGAGTTTACAAGATTTTGGGAATCAGACACATTAGCTATAGTTGAGAAAAATAATTTCATTGAGCTTGCTAATCTATTAAGTTCAAAAGGAGCTAAATCTTATCCTGATTTGGTGCTGATTGCTGATAATTTGATGCAATACAAAAGACGTCGTCTTAGTAGAAGTCATTATGAGGAATATGAGGCTACTTTGAAAAACTTTTTTAATCGCAGTCGCCGTCCGAATCTTAAAGATGTTTCGGAATTTTTATTTTCTGTAAATAATTTATTGACTAATGATATTGTTCAAAAAAATCCCAGAACCTATTGGAAAACAGAAAATACCTATTATTCTTTTAGCTTTGATAAAGAATTTGTAATTACTTTCGAGAATGTAAATCTTATTGGATATCAGGATAAAGACAGTCTAAAAATTTACAATACTGATGGTGTTTATTATCCGATGCAAAAATTATGGGTTGGAAGAGGTGGTGTTGTTGGTTGGGAAAGAGTAGGGTATGGGCTGGATAGTATTCAGGCTACATTACAAAACTACAGAATTGATATGAGAAATATTACTTATACCGCTGATTCTGTAACTTTTACCAATTCCTTGTTTTTTAAGCAGCCTATGTTAGGCCGTTTAATTGATAAGGCCGGTAACCTTGATAATCCAAGCAGATCAGATTATCCAAAATTTACTTCTTACAAACAACATTTTGTTCTAAAAAATATTGTTCCCGGCGTAGATTATGAAGGAGGATTCAGTATTCACGGACGTTCT
This sequence comes from uncultured Bacteroidales bacterium, assembly GCA_937982115.1. Taxonomy (GTDB): domain Bacteria; phylum Bacteroidota; class Bacteroidia; order Bacteroidales; family ML635J-15; genus Bact-19. The sequence goes on from CALJNE010000026.1 coordinate 6,057, forward strand.
TTTATTGGCAGCGGAACAAAAGAAGAACCGGCTAAAATGTTTATTCGAAAAAATGATACTGTCTATCTGAATGCTTATTCACGTGCATTTTACATTGATCCGGAAATGATAGTTTCCAATCCCTGTGCTATAATGCTTCGTCTTGGGCAAGACTCAATATATCATCCATATCTTACATTCAGATTTCATAATAAAAGAAATTTTCTCGAATTAATCCGCTCTAAAGATGATATGTCACAGGTACATTATACAAATTCGTATCATAAAGTAAAAATGGATTTCAGCTGGCTTAAGTGGAACATTGATAAATTTAAAATTGAATTCACAACCATAAAAACTCCCGGCGTTTCAAATGAAGCCTTATTTGAATCTAATGATTATTATCGTCTCGAACGTTACAGAAACATTCAAAAACGTGATCAACAGCATCCGCTAAAAGTTATAACAGGTTTTGTAAGTTCATGGGCAGGTTATCCTGAGTTTTACCTTGATGATTTGTCGAGATATATGGGTTATAGTCCTAATCAGGTTGTTCAAATGGTTTTGAATCTTGCGTATATGGGATTTTTAAGCTATGACTCCGAGACAAAATATATAAAAGTTTATCCAGAAGCATGGACTTTTCTCGAAGCTCATCGTGGTGTTAGAGATTCTGATGTTATTCAGTTTTATAGCAAAACCGAAGGTGAAACTCCTAATGCAGAGCTAAGTCTTTTGAATTTTGATATTAAAATCAATGGAATACGTGAAGTTCATTTGTCTGACTCACAAAGTGTTAAAATTTATCCTATAGACCAAAAAATTACTCTAAAAAAAGACCGAACTTTTACTTTTAACGGAACTGTACAAGCCGGACAGTTTTATTATTACGGCAACAATTTCAAGTTTGATTACAATCGTTTTATGCTCGACCTTAGCCAATGCGATTCAATGAAGATGGTGGCAGAAACAGAAATTCTCGATGCTAATGGTCAAAAAACTCTGGCAATTGTAAGGAATAAACTCGAGCAAATAAATGGGGAATTTTATATTGATGAACCAAACAACAAGTCGGGTAAAGACAGAAATCCGGAGTATCCGAAATTCATTTCCAAAGAAAAAACTTATGTTTACTACGACCGGCCTGATGTATATAACAAAGCATATAGAAGGGACAGATTTTATTTTGAGGTAGATCCTTTTGTTATGGATAGTATAAAAGGTTTCGCCCGAGAAAATCTTAAATTTAAAGGAACTTTATACAGTGGAGGAATTTTCCCGCCAATAAAAGAAACATTAATCCTACGGTACAGTGATTTTTCACTCGGATTTAATATGCGTACCGGACCTCTGGGATTACCGCTCTACGATGGAAGGGCAACTTATTACAACGAAATTGACCTGAGCAATAAAGGTCTTAGAGGCGTTGGTATTATTGATTATCTTACATCAAAAATACATGCAGATTACCTGATATTTTTCCTCGATCGTATGGAAGGACACAGCGAAAAAATGCAAATTGCCAAACAAAAAACTCCTGTTGAGTTTCCTTCGGTAGAAGGAAAAAGCAATACTCTGCGATGGGATGTAAAGGAAGATCAATTTTTAGTTAAAAAAGATACTGTTGATTTTAAAATGTTCGAAAATAAGGCAACTCTGGACGGAGATATTATTATTTCAAATAATGGTTTAAAAGGTAAAGGACTTATTGTCATAGAAAAGGCAACCTTAAGGTCGAAGGATTTCAATTTTAAACAGGATGAAATATTAAGCGATACAGCAGATTTTCAGTTATATACATTGAATATTTTAAATACGGAATTTGAATCAGATAATGTGCAAGCTCACGTGAGTTTTACTGAGCGTAAAGGAGAATTTAAAACCAATGGCAAAAGTACAATCTGGAGATTTCCAAAAAATAAATATATAACCGAAATGAACCAGCTTACCTGGTTTATGGACAATGAGGAGCTTGAAATAAGTGCTGATATGGATGTCTTGGATAAAGCCAATAAAGTTGATGCCTCAGTTAGTCCGAACCAGTGGGAAGAACTTTTTATGGAAGGACCTAAATTTACATCAATTCATCCGCGTCAGGATTCTCTCAGTTTTGTAGCTCCCAGAGCAAAATATAATTACAAAGACCATATTATAACAGCAGAAGGTGTTAAATTTATAAGAGTTGCCGATGCTACCATTTATACCGAAGACGGAATTGTTGTAATTGAACCTGATGCTATAATGCGACCTATTTATAATGCTAAAATCATTGCTAACAATACTACAAGATATCACACAATTTATAATTCAGTTGTTAATATATACGGAAAACGAAACTATACTGCTTACGGTGATATAGATTATTTAGATAACACTAAGCGACCACAAACCATACATCTGTCAAAAATTGCTGTTGACAATACAGGACAAACTTATGGGATAGGATCTGTTACCGAACCTGATAATTTCATGTTAAGTCCATATTTTAAATATCAGGGTGAGATAAAAGTGTATGCAAATAATAAAAATTTTGAATTTAATGGAGCTGCCAAAACTGTAGATGATTGCGATACTACAGGAGCAAACTGGCTAAAGTTTAAGAGTTTTATTGATCCCGAAGATATTTATATTCCGGTTGACCAAATTCCTTATAATATAAACAATACAAGATTAATTGCCGGACTTGTTTTGTCTGCTTCAAATCAGATTTATCCTGCTTTTCTTGGACGTAAACGCACTCCAAACGATCAGGAGATATTTACGGTGAGCGGTTTTTTGCATTATGATAAAGATGAAGGAAAATTTATGATTGCTTCAAAAGATAAATTAGCAGAACCAAGCTTGCCGGGAAATTATATTCACATTCATAAAAATATTTGCAACGTATATGGTCAGGGGAAATTTAATTTTAGTAATGACTTTGGATTATTCGAGCCTAATATAATTGGTGAGTTTTTATACTATCCTGATACTGATACTACAGAATTTAATGTTAGTATGATTCTCGACGCTCACTTTAATTCAACGGCTCAAAAACTTTTGGCTGAGAGAATAAACTCCATTAAGGGGCTCACCGGCATTAATATGCGTGATGAAATCTATCAGTATGCTTTAACTGAGTACTTAGGGACAAAACGTGCTGATGAATGGTTTTCGAATTTAAGTCTTGGAAATTTCAATAAATTTCCAAAAGAACTTTCTGAAAAAATGATATTTACAGATCTTAATTTTAAATGGTATCCCAGACTAAAATCTTATGTACATTACGGCCCTATTGGGATAGTTAATCTTGGGAAAGAACAGGTGAATAAATATGTTTTCGGTTTTATCAGAATTGAAAAATCCCGCAGAGGGGATACCTTTGAAATGCTGCTCGAACCAAATTCAACAAGCTGGTATTATTTTAAATATTCTGCCGGAACATTTAGTGCCGTTTCTTTCGACGAAAATTTCAATAAAGTAATTTATGATGCAAAACCTTCCCAAAGGGAAATGAAAAAAGACGGCAAATTCTATCAGTACGGATTGGGAGGATCAAATTACATGAAACGATTCAAGAAAGAAATGTATGATTATTTTAAAATTGAAGCTCAGGTAGAAGATGAATAAAAGATTTCTAAATATTATTGCTGTTACTATAATAGCATTACTGTTATACGCATGTACTGCTCCTGAATCTGCTATAAATGTTGCCCCCAAAAAATCTTATCCGTTTAACTTTTCTTCATTATATATTCCTTTACAGACAGACATAAATCCTAAAATAAAAATTTACAACATAAGTTCAGAGGAAACTCGGTTGTTTTATAGCTTAACTAAAACTGATTTACTTAAACTTAAGCAAGCTAATAGTGATACAGTCGAGTTGCGGATTAAATATGTTGTTAGGAAATCAGATGATTTTCAGACTGTTGACAGTGCTATCGTTCAAGTATTCTTTACTTTGAATGACAGTATTCAGAATTATGTCGGAAATTTGAAAATTAATTCTTTATCTAAACAAGACAGCAGGTTGATTCTGAATTTTATTGATAAGAGTTCCAAAATTTCGAAAAGACTATTTATTTATGTTGATTCAAATAATGAATTAAACTCAAATGATTTCATGGTTTATCGTCGAACAGAAGATGATAAAGATGAATTATGGTTTGATAAATATGTTTTTTCAAATAATATATATCGGATAAAATCAAATCGGTATAAATCTAATAATCTCTTAGTGGAATATTATAAATTTGCAAAATATGTTAATCTTCCTCCATATTATACCGGAGCTGAAGGAGTATTGTATAAAAATCCGGATTCTGTATTTTTTTATAAGCTCAACGATACAATTAGTTTTAATAACGAGGGAATTTATGTTTTTAAGAGCCGAGCGGGAGAGACTGGAATATTTTGTGTAATGAATTTTGGTGAAAATTATCCCGAAATAGTTATGCTAAAACAGATGCTAGAGCCAATAAAATTGTTAGTAACAAATAAAGAATTTAGTGAAATCGAGAAATCGGAAAATCTAAAAGAAGGAATTGATAAATTCTGGCTTTCTTTATCAAAAAGTCAAAAAATCGCCAGAGAACAGATAAGAGTGTTTTATAGCAGAATAAATCTCGCTAATGTTTATTTTACAGATTTTAACGAAGGTTGGAAAACCGATAGAGGGATGTTATATGTTATTCTTGGTCCTCCAAATAGTGTTAGAATTTCAAAAAATTTCGAAGAGTGGTTTTATGGTGAAAATCCTGATATAGCCGGAGTTTTATTTGTTTTCGACAGGTTAAAAAACAATTTTGGAGAAAATGTTTTTGTTTTGAGGCGGGATGTAAATTATCAACCTGTATGGGGGCAAGCCCTTGCAACATGGCGAAATGGTCGTATTTTTTCATTTAAGATAAATTGATATGGAGAACTTTATTTTCGGACTGCGTCCGATTTACGAGGCTTTAAAAGCAAATAAAAATATTGATAAAGTATTGGTGAAAAACAATCTGAGCGGGGAATTTGCATCTGAAATTTTTAAAGAAATTAAAAAGCGAGGAATTCAAATTCAACATGTTCCGGTTGAAAAATTAAATAAACTGTGCAAAGCAAATCATCAGGGAGCAATAGCATATCTTAGCCCAATAAATTATTTTTTGCTTGCTGATATCATCGAAGAAATTGTTCAAAACAAGGAAAAACCTCTTTTTGTTATTTTAGATGGAATTACCGATGTTCGGAATTTTGGAGCTATTGCCAGAACTGCTGAATGTGCAGGGGTTGATGCAATAATAATTCCAAAAGAAAACAGCGTTCGCGTTAGTGAAGATGCCATTAAAACTTCTGCCGGAGCTTTATTTAACATTAAAGTTTGCAGGGAGTCTAATCTTGTTGATGCAATTATGATTTTGCAACAGTTTGGGGTTAATGTTTATGCAGTTATCGAAAAGGCTAATCTCAATATTTATTCTTTTGATTTTAATAAGCCTGCAGCTTTTGTTTTAGGATCGGAGGAGAATGGAATTTCAAATTCTGTCTTAAAACGATGTGATGATAAAATCAAGATTCCTATGTTTGGCAAAACAGAATCTTTAAATGTTTCTGTTTCTGCTGCAATAGTTTTATATGAGGCAATACGTCAACGTTTAAAGTAATTTACTCAAGGTCAAGATCCAGCTTTTCTTTTAATTTTTCTATTTCCGGATTTTCCTTCAATAATTCCTGGAATTTTTCAGTTGGGGTTCTATATTCTACTTTTGGTGTGGCTTCCCCAACACTATATTCAATATCAAAACTTTTATTGTTAAGTTCTGAACGCATAAAATCAAGCGTTCTTTGGCGGAAACTTTCTAGTTTTTCTCTAATGGCATTATTTTCAACAACAACAAAGTATGTGTTTCCCTCTTTTAGTTTTGGAACATGATTATTCAGGAAGGCCGTGAGGCGTGGGTTTTCGGATTCAAATTCGGCATATTTTCCCCAAGCAGATTCAACTTTATCGGGGGTAATTGGTTCGTTTCCATAGTTTTTTTCTACCTGGCTGCTTTCAGGTTCTTTAACAATTTGTTCTTCGGTGGCTTTTTGCTTACTTATGTTTTTTATGGAAACTCCTATTTTGCCTTGACTTAGACTTTCTTTGCCAGCATTTGTGTCTGTAGAAGCTGTTGTTTGTGTTGTATTTTCTTTGATAGAAGTCGAAGCTGTTAAATTTTGTACATGTTTCTCTTCTACTTTTGTAATAGGTTGTTTTTCAGGTTGATTTTGTGTTTCAGTTTTTGTGTTTGTTTCGAGATTTTTATTGATATTGCTTATTTTTAATAATGCCAATTCAACCAGTAATCGTTTGTTTTGAGCTGCTTTATACGAGAGGTCGGCAGTGTTTGCAATGTCAATGGCTTTAAATAAGAACTGAACGGAACAAAGAGAACTGTTTGTTAAATATTTTTGTTTTATGTTCTCTCCAACCTCAATCAGGTTAATTGTTCCGGGGTCTTTAACCATTAACAAATCTCTAAAATGTGATGCAAGCCCATTTATAAAATAAGAAGCTTCAAAGCCCCTTTTTATAACATTATCAAAAATTTGTAAAGATTTTACATAATCTCCGTTAACAAGAGCTTCGGTTATAGAAAAATAAGTGTCGTAATCTAGTACATTTAAGTTTTTTATTGTTTCATCATAAGTTATTTTGCCTCCGGTAAAGCTCACAATCTGGTCGAAAATTGAAAGAGCATCACGCATAGCTCCGTCTGCTTTTTGGGCTATTATGTGAAGAGCATCCGATTCTGCAATGATGTTTTCACTTTTTGCAACAAATTCAAGCCTTTTTTTAATATCTTCTACACATATTCTGTTAAAATCAAAAATCTGACATCTTGACAAGATGGTTGGAATAATTTTGTGTTTTTCGGTTGTTGCCAGAATAAAAACAACATGTTTTGGAGGTTCTTCCAGAGTTTTAAGAAATGCGTTAAAAGCACTTGAGGACAGCATGTGAAACTCGTCAATGATATAAACGGAATATTTTCCGATTTGCGGAGGAATTCTCACCTGATCAATCAGATTTCTGATATCATCAACGGAATTGTTGGAGGCGGCATCGAGTTCGTGAATATTCAAAGACCTTTGACTGTTAAACGAAACGCATGATTCACACTGATTACAGGCTTCTCCGTCTTCAGTTAGATTGGTACAGTTAATAGTTTTTGCGAAGATTCTCGCACAGGTTGTTTTTCCAACACCACGCGGACCACAAAACAAATAAGCCTGCCCGATCTGGTTTAATTTTATGATGTTTTTAAGAGTTTTTGTGATTGCATCCTGTCCCACAACCATTTCAAAGCTGTCGGGTCTGTATTTTCTGGCTGATACGATATAATTCTCCATAAAAATTTCTTTCTACAAAAATAAAAAAAGCTGCGAAATTTTCGCAGCTTTTTTATCAAACATATTCTACATTTTTGATTTTGTGAATTCGTAACCTGCCCTAAGTGCTTTAATATTTAATTCAACGATTTCTTCGCCTTTACGCCCGAAAAGGGATTTAATTCCACCTTCGAGATCTTCTAAACTCATACCTAAAAAGGGAACTGCTGCTCCTAGCATTACAATATTAGAGGCTCTTGCATTACCTGTATCTTTTGCAATACTGTCGGCATCAAGAATAATTTTTCGCGGAATACTTTCCAATACTTTCATCAACTCGTCCATTTCGGGATAATCCGGAATATTATTAAACGGAACACTATTAGTGATAAGATATCCGTCTTGTTTAAGGTAAGATAAATATCTCATTCCTTCCATAGGTTCCACTGAAAGAATAATATCGGCACAACCTTTTGGGATTAAATCAGAATAAATTGGAGTATCTGAAATTCTGAGGTGAGATTGAACATCCCCGCCTCTTTGGCTCATGCCATGAACTTCGGATTGTTTGAGGTATAAATTTTTGTTGACGGCAGCCATTCCTATTGTAGCTGCTATTGTTAAAATACCTTGACCGCCAACACCTGCTAAAATTATATCTGTTTTCATGTGTTTTGTTTTTAAATTATTTTTTTGCTGCTTTTTTATTTCTCACTGCTGTTTGGATACATTCTCTTTGAGGAATGATTACTGATAATCCGTTGTATGCTAATTCTTCTTTGATTATTGCCACATTTTCTTCGTGGTTTTTCTTCAAAGGATTAATAACTCTAATATGGTCGGGATGAACTCCAATACCTTTACAAATATCTACAATACGTCCTTTAGCAGAAGATTCCTGACCTCCTGTCATGCCGGTAGTTGAGTTGTCGGAAATTATAACAACAATAGGAGAATTTTTAATAACTGCGTCAAGTAATCCGGTCATTCCGGAATGTGTAAAAGTTGAATCCCCGATAACTGCGACTGAGGGCACAAGACCTGCATCTGCAGCTCCGATAGCCATTGTTATTGAAGCTCCCATATCAACGCAAGAATTAATTGCATTAAAAGGAGGCAGGGCACCTAAAGTATAACATCCGATATCTGAAAATACTCTACCATCGCCATATTCGGCAAGGGCTTCGTTTAAGGCATTGTAAACATCTCTATGTCCACAGCCCATACATAATGATGGAGGACGCATTTTAACAATTTCAGGAGTTTGCTGCCCTTCGCATAATTCTCTTCCTAAGGCTTTTGCAACAAGATTTGGGTTTAATTCTCCATCGCGAGGTAAATCACCGGTGAGACGACCTTTTATTTCAATTCCTTCGTTGAAAAATCCGCGTAGTTGTCTTTCAACAAAAGGATATCCATCTTCGAGAACCAAAATGCTTGAGCATTCGTTACGAAGCTTTCTTAAATGCTTTTCCGGGATAGGATATTGAGAGATTTTTACAACCGGATAAGTACAATTACCGTTGAAAATTTCCATTAAATAATTATAGGCTATTCCACAGGCAACAATTCCAAGAGATTTATCCGGAGCGTCAATGTATTTATTGTATTTTGATTCTTCAGAATCTTTTATAATAGCGGGTTGCATTTCGAGCAATCTCTTATAATTTCTTCTTGCTATGGATGGCAGCAAAACAAACTGACGGGGGTCTTTTGGCAATGAACCTTTTAACTGCTCTTTTTTCTCGTAAGTGCTTACTCCGGCTCTGCTGTGAGCAAGACGGGTGGTAAGCCTTAACAATACGGGGACATTAAATTTTTCGCTTAATTCAAAACCATTATAAGCCATATCATAAGCTTCTTGTTGGTCGCAAGGTTCAAGGATTGGGATTAAAGCAAAATCACCATAAAAACGAGAATCCTGTTCGTTTTGAGATGAGTGCATCGAAGGATCGTCGGCTGCAACAATAATTAAACCTCCATTAACACCGGTAATTGAGGCGTTAATAAAAGCATCGGCAGCCACATTTAATCCTACATGTTTCATTTGAGCCATAGCCCGTTTACCGGCATACGACATACCTATTGCCGATTCAACAGCAGTTTTTTCATTTGCCGACCAAATAGCATGTATGCCTTTTTCTTTTACTTCTTTTGAATGTTGAGCATACTCCATTATTTCAGTTGAAGGTGTTCCGGGATAAGCATAAAAGCCTGATATTCCTCCGTCTATAGCACCTTGTGCAATTGCTTCGTCTCCTAATAAAAGTAGTTTTTGCATAATAATATAATTTTGTTTTTTGCAGCACGAATATAATTACAATTTTTGTTTTGATAAAAAATATTTGTCCTATTTATTAAAATATGCTCCAAAAACATATTTCATAAATTGAAAACATAGTTTATAAATATGTTAATATTTTTTTTTATTTTTATTTAATAATGTTATATATTTGCATAAAAATTAACAGTTTTGTTATGAAGAATTATAAGCTGCTTTTTAATATAATTTTGACTTTATCGTTATCAATATTTTTTACAATAGATCTCAAATCTCAAAAAGAAAGTAATAAACAGAAATGGAGACAAGCAGAAAATTTATTACTTCAAGAAAAGTATGATGAAGCAGAAAAGATTTATAGTCAACTTTACGCCGCAGATAAACAGAATTTTAATATAGCTTATAAAATTGGTTATTGTTATGTTAGCAGCGAAAGCGGACAAAATACTGATTTGGCAGTTGAATATTTAAAATTTGCAAGCGAAAAAACAACAATAAAATATAAAAATAGTTTCAAACAAAAGAAAGCTCCGGTCAATTCATGGTATTATCTTGGAGTTGCTTATAGATTAAATAAAGATTACACCAGAGCTATAGATGCTTTTCGAACTTATGAAAGCATGATGTCTAAAAAGGAAAAGAAATCAATCAGAGGTTCATTCCTGCAACGTGAAATTAAATCTTGCCAGGATGCAATGCAGAGCTTTGACGAAAGATACATGAAAATTGAAAAAATAACTGTTGAAGGGTTGAAAGATCCACACGTTCGCTGTCCGATATTATGCTATGATGCAAAAAGATTGATTTTTACTAATGGTAAGTACAATATTTTTCCACCGGATATTAACTGGGATAAAGATTACAGTGAAGGACCTTTTGATAAGGTTTTTATGGCAGATAGGAGAGAAGATGGTACCTTTTATAATCCGGTAAATATTCATAATGATTTGAAAATTCCTTATCCTTATATTCCAGTTACTGCAACATCTGACGGTTCGGAATTATATTTAGTTGTTGATAAATATGATAATGGCGATTTGTGGGTAAGTAAATTTGAGGATGGAAAATATCAACCTGCAAAACCGGTGAAAAAATTAAATACTAAACGTTGGGAATCCCACGCTACAATTACTCCTGACGGTAAGAGAATATATTTCACCAGCATGAGAAGAGGCGGACAAGGTGGTTTAGATATATGGTACAGCGACAGAGACGAAAAAGGAAATTGGACTAAACCTGTAAATCTCGGTCCCGAAATCAATACCAAATATCATGAAGAAATGCCTTATATAATGCGAAATGGACAGGCTTTGTATTTTGCATCCGAAGGTCATACTAATATCGGTGGTTTCGATATGTTTTATTCTAGTTATGATCCCGTAACAAAAAAATGGAGTACACCTATTAATTTAAAGTTCCCTTTCAGTACTTCAGGAAATGATATGGGATATATACTTGAAAATACTCCAACATTTGCCTTCTGTCCGGTAAATGATAACAAACGACGTCCTGATATGGGCGAATGCGATTGTATTAATTTAGTTGACGAAAAAGCCCCAATGTTGGCATCACTTTCAGGTTTTATATCTTTGGATCCGGATCTTGAAGAACTCAAAATGAAGATGAGAGTAAAACTTATTGATAATAAAACAGGTGAAGAAGTAGCCAACGTAGGAATTGATGAAAATGGTAATTATGCTTTTAATAACATTAAAGCCGGTGATTATAAAATTGTTGCTTATGCTGATGATAATGATTTAATGAATATTAATGTTGTTGTTCCACAAGATGGAAACTGGAATATCTCCAATGCAAATATGACAATTGATACCAGACCATTTTTGGCTCAACATGATACTCAAACCCAGGCACAAACCCAGACACAAACCCAGACACAAACAACTAATAATCTTATAAAAAATGTAGTCTTTTCTAAAAATAGTGCTGATATATTAGAAGAATTTAAGTCTGATTTAAAGGTATTGGCTGACTACCTAAAATCAAATACAAAAGAGAAAATACAAATTACAGGCTTTGCTTCAAAATCTGGAAATCAGGAATACAATATGAACCTGTCTAGACAAAGAGCAGAAAATGTTAAAAATGTACTATTGTCTTATGGTGTAAATCCATCTCAAATTGATATTTCAGCTTTAGGCTGGGATGAGGCCTTAGCTGTAAATACTTATCCCGATTCCCGAATGTATAATCAACGTGCCGAAATTAAATTTGTGAACGGACAAGCTGCTTTAACTCCCGTAAATGTTTTTGTACCAACTTATTATCGTGAAAATAAGAATTTGAACTACGATAAAGGAACATTCTTCTATTCAGAAAAACAGATATTCACCGAGGCAGTTATTGAAAATATTTTCTTTGATTTTGATAAGTTTGATATAAAACCGGAATATAAACAAAATTTAGATTTTATTGCATCATATCTTAAAGCAAATCCAACAGCCAAAATTAAATTAACCGGCCATACCGACCATTATGGAGCTGATGAATATAATATCGAGCTTAGCCGTAATCGTGTTAATGCAGTTGCTGATTATTTGTTTGCTAAAGGAGTTACTAAAAATCAAGTCGAAACTGATTACAGAGGTAAACGCGAAAATATCACCATTCAAACAACTGATGATTTAATCAGAAGATTAAACAGAAGGGTTGTTGTTAGTGTTATCGTACAAGGTGTACCACCAGTGAAAGTTGCTCCAATAGAAGTTCCTGAGGAATACAAGCTTAAATAAAAAAAGAGGCTGTCTCAAAAGGGCAGCCTCTTTTTTTATTATAGTTTTTTTATTATTGCCAATCTAAAATTACTTTTCCACAATTTCCGGATTCCATAACTTCAAATCCTTTAATGTAGTCATCAATTTTAAATCTGTGAGTAATCACTTTGCTGATATCAAGTCCTGCAAGAAGCATTGCCTCCATTTTATACCATGTTTCGTACATTTCGCGTCCGTAAATTCCTTTAAGTTTTAATCCTTTAAAGATAATCTCGTTCCAATTTACTGGCGAAGTTGAAGGTAATATGCCTAAAAGAGCAATACTACCACCATTGTACATTGCCGAAACCATTTGATTAAAAGCTACACCATTACCACTACATTCCAGACCGACATCAAAACCTTGAATATTATAGTTATTCATTACGGTACGAAGATCTTCGGTAAGAGGATTAACACAAACATCAGCTCCCATTGTTTTTGCCAATTGGCGGCGATATTCATTTGGTTCTACAGCAAAAACATTACGAGCTCCTGCAAATTTTGCAATAGCAACACACATAGCTCCTATAGGACCACCTGCACCGGTTATTATCACATCTTCACCAAGCAAATTAAATGACAAAGCTGTATGTGTGGCATTTCCGTAAGGATCCATTATAGAGCATAGGTCGTCGGAGATTTTTTCATTTATTTTAACAACATTTGTAGCAGGTATTACAAGATATTCAGCAAAACATCCCTGTCTGTGAACTCCAACTCCATAGGTGTTTTCGCAGATGTGAGCCCAGCCTCTACGGCAATTTCTGCAAACTCCGCAAGCTATATGACCTTCGCCGGTAACTCTTTCTCCGATGGTAAACATGTGCTTAACATTGGCTCCGACATCAGCAATTTCTCCAACGTATTCATGCCCGATTACCATAGGCACTTTTATTGTTTTTTGCGACCATTCATCCCATTTATAAATGTGTAAATCCGTTCCGCATATTGCGGTTTTACGGATTTTAATTAAAACATCGTTTGCTCCCATTTCCGGCATTGGAACATCTTCCATCCAGATCCCTTTTTCTGCTTTTGCTTTAACAAGTGCCTTCATAAAAATATTATTTAATTGAGTTCAAATGTATAATTATTCTAATTTAATATTTATGATTTTTGTTAATATTTTAATAAAAATCAACCTCCTGCTAAAAGGTGAAGTATCATAAGATTATCACCTTCTTTAACAAAAGTGGAGTCAAAATCTTCCTTTTCAATTATAACATCATTGAGCTTTACGATTAATTTTGGATATGTAAATTTTTTTAATTCTAAAATTTCTTTAATTGTTAAAGTTTCGTTCGGAAAGACTTCAATTTTGTTGTTTAATGTAATTTGCATATTCAGTTGTTTTTTAATAATAATTCTAGTACAATATTTGCTTGCATATTAGATACAATACCAACACGTGGAGCAAGAGGGGGATTATTCTCACTAATTTCGTTAATTCCGTCGCCACAAATTATTAGTTTTCCAAATCTCTGCTCTTTGATAATTTCGTTTTGTCCCCAACCTGCCATTCCAATGCCGCAAACCAGATATTTATCGGGGAAAACTTTGCTAACGGTTTTAATAATCATTTCTTTAGCTTCAGATTTATCAAAGGCTTCAACAATAATATCACAATCTTTGAAAATGACAGGAACATTTTTCTCATCAAGAAAAACCTGATGATTTATTACATTAACTTTTGGGTTAATTCTTTTTATATTTCCCTTTAAAGTTTCGGATTTTGGTAACCCAATTTGATCGTAAAAGTAGTATTGCCTGTTTAAATTAGATTCTTCGATTTTATCGAAATCGGCAATTATCAATGTTCCAACTCCAACACGTGCCAATGCAACAGCACAATTTGATCCCAAACCGCCGCATCCGGCAATGCCAACGGTTTTGTTTATTAGTATTTTTTGGATTTCCATGAAAGTCATAATCGTAAATTTTAAAAAAGCCCTTTAAAAAGGGCTTTTAAAATCATTATTGTAATGGAGCAACTACTTCGATTAGCTCAGGTAAGTCCATTCCGATTTTTTTTAGATGTTCGATTGTGGGAACGCCGTTTTTATTCCATCCTCTACGTTCGTACACCGCATCTAGAAGTTTTTCGTATTGTTCTTCGCGGTATTTTCTGAGAATTTTTATTTTTTCTTCGGTAGTTTTACCTTCAGGATTAACACCAATTAATTCTTTCAATTGTCCATCGTATCTTTCTGCTCTGGATTCGTATTCTTCGACGGTAACAGGACCTGCAGCTCTGTATGGTTGAGCGTCGTGTTTTCTGAGACCGTAGCCTCTTCTGATATTAAAAATTCTCTGGAAGTTATAAACGCGTTCAGATTGACGAATAAGTTCTTCTTCAGTCATTGGGATGCCTGTAACACCTTCCCAAACAGAAAGGTAATTTCTAACGTGTTTAGGAATTTTATGAGGTTCTTTTTCGAATTTATTATCAGGCGGAATAATGTCGTTCCAAACAATTTTACAAAGACCTTGTAATCCGAACCATGTTCTGAACATTGGGAACCAGTGGAGAGCATCAGCTTTATTTTCAAAAGTTGGAATTTGGTTATTAACCATATCCATAAAAATCAGCCATGCTTCGTCGTGTTGTGGACCTTTGTTGGTCATTGCATAACCGCCTTGTTGAGCCAAAGATTCTTTGGAAACATATTGTGAATATTCCAATCCTTTATTTTCCATTGCAATATCATTGAGGAAGTTGGGATCGGCATTATAATTTTCAATGAGATATTGTTTGATTTTACGAACCCCCATACCGGCAATTTTTCCAAAACCTTCGCCACTTGCACATTGATGTAGAAGTTCGAGAGCGGCTGGGATGTTACCGAAATTTAATTCTAATCCGCCGGTAATTTCTTTATTGATAATACCATTTTCGTAACATTCCATTAAAAAGGCAACTATTGTACCCCAGGTGATAGTGCAAATGCCATAAGTGTCGCAATAGAAATTTTGTTCGATGATAGCATCATAATCGAAAATTCCGAGATTTGCTCCTAATCCTGCAGCTGTTTCGTATTCAGGACCGTCAACAATAACTTTTTGTCCTTTGTAAGGACCGGTTTTAGGAATAAAATCATCTACTCCCTTTGCACATTGCATAGCACAACCAATCCAGCATGCGTCATTAATTCCTTGAGTAAAATATTTGTCTCTCAATATGTCGCTATGAATTTTATATGCATCTTTATGAGATCCGAATTTAAAGTTGTGAGTAGGCAATAAATCGTAATCACTCATTACATTAACGATATTGGCAGTACCTTTTTTCCGCATTTGATTTTGGATGTCGTCGTATTCTGCCATTTCTTTAGCATAATCACGGCCGGGTACAGTGATTTTTTCCATGTCGGCAACGTTGTTCAAGTTTGGCTTAACGCCATCAATTTTTGCAACGATTGCTTTAATCTTTTTATCACGGAAAACTGTACCGATACCACCACGACCTGCTTGTTTTAGTCTTATTTTTTTACGTTTAACATCCCAAAACGTAAAGTTAAGCATTCCGATGAGAGAATTATCAGCAGCAGCTCCTGTGGATACAATACCGATGTTTTTCGCTTCTTTTGGATCATTTGCAAAATATTCTGTTAATTCTTCACCTAAAATATGAGAATCTGTTGAAAAACCGGGATCTTCAAAGATTTCAACTTTATGATTTATTGCATCAATATATATGATTATATCCTTATCAGATTTACCTTGAATTTCGAGAGCATCAAATCCAGCAAATTTCATAAACGGGCCAAAAAATCCTCCTACGTTTGAGTCCATTACGGAGTCAGTTTGAGGAGAAAGAGAAACAACTAAAGATTTACCTGCTCCAGAATATTGGGTGATACCTCCAATAGGACCTGGAGAAATAATAATCTCATTTTCCGGATCATTCCACTTTGTTGTTGGAGTAGTTGCATCCCATAATAATCTAAGACCAAAACCTTTTCCGCCAACAAATTTTTCTTTCATTTGCTGACTTACAGGTTTTTCTTTAATTTCTAGAGTTCCAACATTAACATATAGAGTACGATTGTTGTAGCCTCTTTCGATCGGATGCCAAACGTATGACCATTCAGTTAATTTTTTTTCTTTAGCTTTTAATTCATGAACGTTTTTCATATTTGTTTTGTTTTTAATTTTTTACCTACAAATCTAAAAGAATTTTTGAATTACAAAAAAGATTTTAATCAGATTTTGAAAATTTTAGAGAAATAGATTAGCATATCAGACCTTTTACAATATTATTAAATTTCAGATACCTAAAAAAATCAGGTTTTAATAAATTATTGTAATCGTACCTTTGTACGGATCTGAACCATTAAAAAGGTTAATAATATACAAATATGTTCCGGCAGGTAATTTTTTACCGTTGTATTTCCCATCCCATTCATCACTTGGTCTTCCTTGCCAGATTTGCTGTCCCCATCTATTAAAAACATATATGTATGCTGAAGGGAAAAGTTCAATATTTTCAATTATCCAGGTATCGTTTATTCCATCGCCATTTGGAGTAATGGCATTGGGAATTATTAAACAATCGTTTTGTTGCTCGATTAATATTATGTTATTAGACTCAAAGATACATCCGTTTGCATCAATAACAGTTATATTATAAGTACCATTATCAAGTTGTGATAGAGTGGTTTCGGACAAGATATTTCCATTATAACTTAGTAGGTAAGGTTCTGTTCCTCCTGAAATAGAAAAGTTTATAGCTCCATTTCTACCTCCAATACATGATGGATTTGTTATTTCATAAAGTACCTGTAGAGCAGCAGGTTCTGAAATTAGAAATGATGTTTGATTTGAGCAACCTGCAGCATCACGGACAGTAACGCTGTAATTGCCTGCACATAAATTATTCTTTGTGTTATTATTAGTTGAATTAATGTCGTTCCATAAAAAACTGTATGGGGGAGTGCCTCCGGTAATATTTAAGGACACACTTCCATCACATAATCCGTTACATTTAACTGAATTTGTAATAATAGAAACAAAATTTATTGGATCAGGAGAAAGTATTGAGTTAGAAGCTGATGCAGTACATCCAAAATTATCAGTTACACTCACACTTATGTTTCCAGATCCCAATCCTGTAACAACAGATGAATTGTTTACACTGCTTTGTACAAATCCATTAGACCATGTAAAAGTGTAATTAGGAGAACCACCACTAACAATTGCAGTAGCAGAACCATTATTATCATTTGGGCATGAGATATTGGTAATGTTTATTACAACATTGATGAAACCAACATTTTCTAAACCAACATTTGTTGAAGTACTACAATTATTGTTGTCTTTAACAGTTACGGTATATGTTCCGGCTGATAAATTATTTGCCGAGAAACCATATTGTGGTGGAGAACTATTCCATTGATATGTGTAAGGAGGAGTCCCTCCAGAAGCTAATACTGAAGCATTTCCATCAGAAAGACCGCAATGTGGATTATTACTTGATGAAATTGTAGCTGTTAATTGTTCGGGTTGTGTTATTGTAATATTATTTGTTAAAAAGCATTCGTTTGAAGACACCGTTACAGAATGATTTCCGGCACATAAACTTGTTGCTGTAGCAGAGGTTTCGCCATTAGACCATAAATAAGTAAAAGGTCCTGTACCAATTGCAGTAACGGTTGCAGAGCCATTACAATCATTGAAACATCTTACGTTATTATTTAAAGTTGTAATTAAAGTAAAAGGTATTCCAGAATCGTTGATTATAGCAGAAGCACTTGCATTACAGTTATTAGCATCTGTTACTGTTACTGTATAATTACCAGCAGGCACAGTAATAGTCTGGTTAGTATTTCCATTACTCCAAATGTATGAAAGAGGATTACTGTAAGTACCATTAACAATAACCGAAGCCAGACCATTATTAAGTCCGCAACTTGCATCACTAGTATTTATTGTTAAGGTCATTCCGGGGTTATTATTTATGGTAAAATTGGAGACAGTATTGCATAATGGATTTGATGCATCAGCAACAGTAACAAAATAATTTCCGGGACATAAACCTCCGGTAGTTTGATTATTTGGTGTGCTTCCTGCAGAAAAATTATACGAAATAGATGAAGGACCGGTAGCACTTACCGTTGCGGTACCATCACATAACCCTGCACAGGTAGGATCGCTTGTTGTTATACTTACATTCGGGATAACACCAATATTGTTTAGCACACCAGAAATACTTGCTGTACAATTATTTAAATCGGTTACTGTTACGGAATATGTATTGGGACACAAACCTGAAATTGATTGAGTGTTTTGAAGATTTGACCATAAGTAGGTTGAAAATGCTGGATTTACTGTAATAGCACCATTACAATTTCCACAAGAAGCATCTGTGATCACTAAGTTTGGATTAGGAGATGGATAAATTGTAATGTTTTGAGTTGTTGATGTAATACAACCATTGGAATTAACATCAAGAGTAACTGCATAAGTGCCAGGATTATTCCAAGTTATATTTACAGGATTTTGAATATTTGATGTAGGAATATTTGCATCTGTAATTGTCCATGAATATGTTTGTCCAGGGATAGGTACTCCCGTATATGTAAAATTTAAAGAGTGTGCATCAAAACATTGATTTCCGTTGTAAGCAAAACTTGCTTGAGGAATATCAACATTTGTAAGAGATATGTTTCCAGAAGTTGTACATCCTGTGGCATCTGTTATTGAAACAGTATAGTTTCCTCCATTCAAATTATTGAAAGTATAGTTTATAACATTATTTTGTGTTAATGTTCCGAGTTGTATAGTGTAGGGGGGAACGCCTCCCGATGCAGAAATTGTAACTGAACCATCATTTCCTCCTCCTGAACATGTAGGTTCATTTATTGTTGTAATGTACATTATGGCAGAAGGTTCAGTAATATTTACAGAATTAGTATATATACAATTATGCTGATCAGTAAGAGTTATATTGTACGTACCTGCTTGTAAATTTGATAAATTGTTGCTGTTTGAAGTAAAACCATTAGGTCCTGTCCAGTTTATATTAATGATTCCTGTTCCTCCGGAAATATTTGTTACTTGAATAGTACCATTATTTTCTCCGTTACAGGTTATATTTGTACTTATCAAATCAGCGTTAGGATTAGGCAGTACTTCTATATAATTTGTTTTTGTGATAGTAGAAGTACATACAGAATTTGTAGCAGATAGTGTAACTGTATATAAACCCGGAGTATTGTAACAAATACTAGAAGGATTTTGTGTATTGCTGGTACTTGGGGTAGCTCCAGTAAATGTCCATGACCATAATGTTGGATTATTAGTAGTAAGATCTGTAAAACTTATACAACTACCTTGACATATTAAAGTTTGTGATGCATTAAAATCTGCTTCTGGTGGAAAATCGCCTAATGTAGTAATTGTTAAATCATGAAGTTTAGGCGAACATGTATTGCGTGTGAATCTTGCAACTACATAAATACTGGCTGCCGTGCTATTATTTAATTCTATTGGGCTAGTAGAACCAGATGCAATTAGGTTATTTGTTGAGGCATCTCTAACTTCAAAAAATATTTCTGTTCCAATACCGCCGCAATCTTCAACATTAAAATACAATTTATCCCAATTAGTTGATCCAATAAAATTAGTTCTGTCTATGATAGGAGTACGTAAACTATTTTGGAAATTATCAAATTCTGTTATTAATTTAGCTCTATATGAAGCGTTTGCCCGCATTGTTGCAAAATATCTCCAAAAAGCTCCTGCTGAGCTATTGTGATCAACAATTAATCCTATAGAGTTTCCTGCTGTATATCCTGGTTGATCAATAATCTCTTGAATAACAGTTCTAATATCCGGACACGTACTTATTAAATCTCCTGTAGCCCATTGTTGTGATGCTCCTGAGGGGATGTTCCATGCAACACCTTGAAGCCCTCTTACTCTGTATCGTGGACTACCTGTTTGTGTATTTGTTGTATTTGACCATTCCTCACAATTTACTTGAGCAACTCCTTTAATAATTAATCTCAACTCATTAGTGGTATTGGGAGATGCTCCACATCCTGATCCGTTATGAGCATAAGGTCTGAAATATGCTGATAGAATATTGGCATTTTCGGGAATAGCTGCATTCTGAAATCTATATCCATGGTAATCTTGAGCTGATGTTGGATTATAATAGCCTACAGTAATGCAATTATGGCTAGCTCCGGAATAAAATGTTGTTCCTTCTGTTAGGGCTTGGTCTGCTGCTGTAACTAATAAAGTGGTAGTATTACCTTGGTTTAACAAAACATAATCATCTATCGCTATATTTGATGTAAAGTTATCATTAGAGCTTAAATGATTACCGTATGGAGTGCTTATAAAAGTGCAGATATTAAATTGTTCTGAAGAAGTAAAATGCCATCCCCAAACAGAGTTTTGATAAGTATAAACCCATAACTCTGTTGACCATGGTTGCCAGTTAATACCGTTATGTACTCTTCCTCTTACAAAATAAGTAGCATCACTAGTGGGTAAAGCAGGAATCAAACTATTACACAATAAGTCATATTTTGTGTTTGCAGTATAAGTACCTGGAAATTCTTGGGTATAGGATAATCCCGTGAAATCTGATTTAGTATTAAGTTCTATTTGAACATTACTGAAATTACTATTACTTGAAATTGTAAAATATGGAGTAACAGAGTTTAATTTAATGTGATTGAATGAAGTTTGTAAACATGGATCTGCAGCTTTATCATGAAAAATTAATTGAGAACCAAAAATAATTTTTATGTTTGGACGATTTTGACTTCTTGTTCCGTTACCTGTAGGAGAACTATTATTTTGATTCCAATATTGATATAACGTATTAGATGCATTGGTGGTATATCTAAATTGTTTTGATGTAGAGCTCTCATTTCCTGAACCTGTTACATTAGTTTCAATTAAAATTTGTAAATTATCGCCTGTATAATTAAAGGGGTTGTCTAAATTTAACATTATCCAGTCATTTGCAACAAATGTTGATGCTGGTATTGTAGTGGGTCCGTATACTAATGTACTACCTGAGAGTTCTGTTGCATAAGTGGTATTAGCTGTCATTGTTGTTGTTCTGATTTTCATGTATATTCTTACATCTATAGCGTCTCCCGGTGATGATACCCCATTTAAAAAGAATCCAATGCTAGAAATTTGTCCGGTGTTCCCAATTTCAGAATTAGTGTATATCAGACTAGTTCGTTCAAAACCATAATATGTTCCTAATGGATCATTAACAGAGCCATTATTTGTATTTGACACTGGGATAGTTACTGTTTGCGAAAAAAGATTGATACTTAAAATCAGTTTGAACACTATAATAGAAGATTTATTTCTTAATAAAAAACAAATCCTACTTGGTGATAATTTTAATACCATAAACTTTTTTTTGCTAATATATTGAAATTTTTAATAAATTAGTAAAAAAAAAAATTTTTTTTTACAATTTTAAGAAGTAATCTTTAATGATAAAACTAAACTCTTTGTTGCAACAATCCAAATTATATATGATCCCAAAATTGTCAATAATAAAAATTTCTAATGTCCTTCATTGAAAATTTTAGCTATAAGTTGTTGAAAATAAATTTTATTTATGTGAAGAAAAGAACAAAAGAATCATTTTTTTAACGTAAGAAAATCTTACCGGCTTTTATGGACGAACACCAACAATATTAAATCTCCTCCTGTTTTTGAGTTTTAATGACAGTTTTTGGATAAAATTTTTAATGCGTAATACGTGATAGAATTTTTTACATTATTAAATCTAAGAATACATTACGTAAAGGCTATATTATATTTAGATTATATTTTAATATTTTTTATATAGCTAGGAATTAAAACATAATAATAGTAAAAAATAAATTAATATATCACTGTAACAATTCCCACGTAAGGTTTTGTTCCATTATAAAGATTTATAACGTAAAGATATGGTCCGGTAGGTACGAGTTTACCTTTGTATGTTCCATTCCAATTTTCACCGGGACGACCAACCCAAAGTTCTTGTCCCCAGCGATTGTAAACATAAATGTAAGCACTTGGGAACAATTCAATATTTTCTATTATCCACGTGTCGTTAATTCCATCTTCATTGGGCGTGAAGGCATTTGGAATTACAATACAATCCACCTGGTAGTCAGTAAGTGAGATTGCTTTTATTTCATACCTGCAGTCGTTGGCATCTGTAACGGTAACATTGTAAACACCTTCGGGAAGTCCTGTTAAAACATGGAAATCTACAACATTCTGATTGTAACTGAAATAATAAGGGGCTGTACCACCAATCACAGTAACTTCAATTTCCCCATTACTGTTTCCTATACAGGTTGGATTTGAAACAGTTATTGAAGCACTCAAAGGATAAGGTTCAGAAATAGAAATTGTTTTTTGGTCTGAACAACCATTTGCATCTGTTACAATAGCAGTATATGTTCCGGTTGAGAGATTGTTATGATTTTGTCCGGTTGAGGTGTAATTATCATAAATAATTCCGAAATTAAATGGAGCAGTACCTCCTATTGCATTTAAGTAAATTGCACCGTCTTTATAGCCTGCACAGGAAACATTGTTTGCTAAGTATTCCAGTGAAATAACATCTGGTTGTTGTAGAATAAATGATTTGGAAGCAGTACAGTTGTTAGCGTCAGAAACAGTTACCTGATATGTACCTGAACTTAAATTATTGATCGAACTTGATGTATTTCCCGTATTCCATGCAAATGAATAGGGTAGTGTTCCACCTGAAACGGATAGGTTAATGCTTCCATCAGGAATTCCGTTGCATGAAGGTTGATTAAGGGTTTCTGAAATAACAATTGGTTGCGGGTTCTGTAAATTGAAACTTGAGGTGCCCTGACATCCCCAACCATCTGTTACTGTTACATTGTAAACTCCTGAAGCTAAATTATTATTAAATGGACTATTGATCCCATTACTCCAATAGTACGAAACAGGATTCACAGTATTGGCAACGTTTACCTGTAAAGATCCATTTGAATATCCATAACAAGTTATTGGTGAAATTTGAGTTATTGTTGGGGATAAGAAACCTGATATACCAACATTAGCAGAAACAGATAGGCTACAAGAGTTTTCATCCGTAACAGTTAATGAGTAAGATCCTGGATTCACATTAGAAATAAATCCGGAAGAGTTACCATTAGACCATATATAGGAATAATTTCCTGTACCGCCTGATACATTTGAAAATATTGAACCACCAGTATTACCGCATTGTGCAGGAGCTGTTGTTAATGTTACCTGCAATTGAGCAGGTTGCGTAATATTTACATTCACAGACGCAGTACAACCATTGTTATCTGTTACTACATAATTATAATTACCTGCCGAAACCTGAAATGCTCCCGCTCCTGAGTAAGGTGGAACTCCTCCTGAAGCAGTTACAAGAACAGTAGTATTATCTCCATAACATAAAATCGGATTGAAAGAGTAACTTACATTTAATTGGGATGGTGATGTAATTGTAACCACTGTATTGTCAGTACAACCTAAGGCATCAGTAACTTGAACGGTATATGTTCCTGCCGGAGCACTATATGGAGATGTTGCAGGATTACCGTTAACAGTAAATGTAAAGGGAGCTTGTCCGTTTACTGCAGAAAACGTTATTGTACCATTATTTCCATAACATTGAGGATTGGTTGCATTAGCGGTTATAGATACATTGCAACAGTCAAATACTTCAATGTCAATGGAGTATGGGGTAGCGCAGACTAAAGGGGGGTTAGGAGTGAAGGTGTAGGTTTGTGTTCCCAAAACAGAGGTGTTTACAAATGCAGGTGTCCATGTTCCGGGAATTCCTTCGTTTGATGTTGTTGGTAAAGTGAAATTTGGAGTGCCCAGACAAAATGGTCCAAAATCGTTAAAAGTAATTATTACCGATGATTTGTAAAGTGCATAAGGAATATCAGAAAAATCATTCCAATTATTTACAACTGCTCTGTACATTGGAACATCAGCAACTGTAAAGCTGGTGGAAATTTCTTGCCACTGGTTAAAAGGAGCAGTTTCCCAGTTTGCAATACCATCCCAATTACCATCGGCAGCTTGATCATAATATATTGTTATATCAGCAGCAGTTCCTCCTGAAGTTCTGTTTATTTGATGGTAAAAGTTAGGATTTATTTGACAAATTTCACTTGTGTGAGAGTTTATGTCGTAGGTTTCTACACTTGCATTAACATTAGCAAGACGAACTGTGTAGGTATTGGCAGCATTATTGGCTGGTTTTATTTCTACTGGTCTGTACCGGAAAACACCAACAGTAGAGCCTACAGGAAATAAATAATTAGAGTTAGAGTTAGTATTCCGACTTAAAAAACCACCATTGAGACTTGAAACAAAACCGGTAATACGCTGCACTGCATTTGGATCAGTATTTAAAACATAAAAACCGTGAGTTTGTGTAGCTAATTCTCTGTCAGTAAGATTTAAAATGCCATTACATTGTTTATCAATGGTTTGAGTTTTAACACCGGTGCCTTGAAGGGTAAGATTATGAAATAGTGTTACAGAGGTGCCACTTAGTAACTGATTACCTCCTTCCAAAAAAACTGTTCCTATTCCTGCATTAAAAGTGTTGTTGTTAATCCAATCTCCCAATAATCTTATATGTCCATCTGCGGAAATAAAAGCATTATTAACTAAATTTCCGGTTATGAAAACTTCTGCTGGTGTTCCGGCAAAAGCTTCTATATTTGCGTTACCGTTGTTTTGGTTTTGGAATGTTCCGCCAATATAAACGTGAACGCCATAACGTGCATTTATGTTACTTCCGTTATTTACGAAGAGTTGACTAAATGCAATCTCGGCAATTAAAATAAGAATCAGGCTAAGGTTTAATTTTAACAATTGCTTCATGGCATTTATTGTATTTTATATTTTATTTATTTTCTAAAAATTCTAATCTTCTAACTACTTCATCAAGTGTTTTTTGTAATTCATCAATTGTTTTTTGTTGATTTTCAATTATTTGTTGTTGCTCTTGAATTGCTTTAGTTAATATTGGGATAAGTGAAATATAATCAACAGTGTAGGCTTGTTCCCAAACGGCATTGTCTTTACTTCTCGAAGTGTTAGGTAGATTACCATTGATATTTATAAGTGTTTCTTTAACAAGTTCAGGAACAACATCTTTTAATTCGTTTGCAATTAAGCCAAATGATTTGTTTTGTCGAAATGCTGCATTGGGATATTTTTCTGAATTAAAATCATATTCTACAGGATTTAAATTTTTTATAATTAAAAGTGCATTTGTAATTGGTTCAATATTTTTCTTAAATTTCTTGTCCGAAATTATGTAGTATCCTGTTGTTGAATTAACATCTCCCTCGAAATATCCTGCCCATCCTGCAGCGCTTCCCCATTTTGCATACAAACCATAAGCATTTGCTGCTGTGCTGTTTGTTCCTGCCCAAACTCCATAACCTTGTCCTGTATTGGTGATATGTAATCCAAAAACACCTGAAAATGTTCCACGTTGAATGCCTTCCATTGCATTATAACCATTGGAAGTATTTGTATTTTCAGCATATAAGCCACCACCATATATTCCAGTATGGTATCCATTTAATGCCCAGGCTAAAGTTGCATTTGTACCAACAGCAGATAATAAGTCTCCTGAATAAGGAGCAGTTGTGTTTACTGCAAATTGTCCATTAGCCAAAATTCTCATTCTTTCTAGTGAATTTGTAGAAAATGCCATTATATTTGCTCCTGCTCTCCAAATACCCATACCCGTATTATTTGTAAACGAATATACAGGAGAAGAACTTGTTCCATCTTGAACTGCCTGAATTCTTCCATCTGTCGTAATTCTTAATCTTTCCAATCCATTTGTTGCAAAACTTAATTGATTTGCCCCACTTCTATACATACCCATATTTGTATTATTATTAAATGAGTAAGTTGGGGTGGATGCTGCTCCGTCATAATATCCTAGAATCTGTCCTGAGGTTGTTATTCTGAACCTGATATTATTATTTGTCCTAAAATCTAAAGCCTGATTATCAATTGTTCCAAGAAAATTTGTTCCAGGAATAGTTCCTGTATTACCTGTAATTAACCAAGAATTATTGGGTGGTGTTCCTCCACATAATTCATTCCAAACACCATTATAGTAGCTAAAGCAGTTAGTTGTTGTATTATAAATTAATAATCCTACTGCTGGTAAAGCTATGGCATCTCGCTGAGCTTGTGTCATACGTGGAATTAATAACCCTCGATTGGTTGAACTCAATTCTAAAAGAGCTGAATTAACAGGTGTTGAAGTACCGATACCAACATTACCACCATTAAATAAGCCGGCATAGTTATTAGTTCCACCGCTAACATCAACCCTAAATCCTATATTAGTTGAACCAGCTACTAAAGCTCCTGTTGAGCTTACATCCACAGCAACTTTTGTAATCGAAGCACCAGGATTAGTTCTGGAATCATAAAAAGAATGACCAGTAATAGATGTGGTTGTAACACTACCAATAGCATTAGATATGATTGCAGAT
>CALJNE010000027.1 GCA_937982115.1 uncultured Bacteroidales bacterium
GAACTATGTGTCGATGTGGTTCAAAAATAAAATACTCAAAAAACTCCAATTCTTATTTTGCGTTTTTTTGAAAAGACCTTATTTTTCAATTATATATCAGAATTTCTGAAAGTATAGTTATTAATCAAATTCTCTTCAAAACTAACCCTAAATCTTATGTTATTTGATTTCCATTTTCGCTTTATCGAAACATAATCTTCCAGACTGGAAAAGTTACTCTTAAGAAAATCCTGATATAAAATCTCCATCTTTAAATATTTTATCCACGCCAACCTCACATCCATCAGCTTATAATAATTCGGTACAGGCTTCAAACTTTGTAAAAACGAATAAAAATTAGCATATACCTGCAAATACTTTGTTGCAACTCCTCGCATAAACCTATTTATAAATTCTTTAAATTCCCGTACTTTGTAATTATGTATCCTTAAACTTTTCTCTAATTTCTTGATTTTTACTGGATTAGTTTTTTCTTTATTCAAAAGTTTAACATCTTCAATTAAAAGCTTTTCACCATCCTTAAAGAATAAAAATGCTCTATCCCCAACTCTGCCGGAAAATTTCTTGTAAAATACATCCCCTATACGTTCTCCAACATTAACAAATTTAAACTCCGTCAATCGGCTATCCGTAATGGAACACAAATTAACTTTCTGTAAAATTCTCTTACTTTTCCGAGTGGCTTGCTTACGTCCTTTTTCATTAAAATTAAAGCTAACTTTATTTGCAAGCGTTACCGACTCGTAATCTTGCTTAACTAATTGCAAAGATATAAAAATCTTATGACGCCAGTCAAAGGCGGTTAATATACTGATCCCAAACTTTTTTGAAATATTTTTTATCGTCAAAACTTCTCCACTATTAAACATATCAAACAATCTCAAAAATTTTTCTTTTTTATTTATATAGTGAATGCTACTCCCACTCGTAGGAATAAACGTACGACGACATACTTTGCATCTATATCTCGAGACATTTACATACTTTCCAAACTTAACAAAATGTGAACTTCCACAATGAGGGCATTCCTTGATTGGCAGATTCACAATTTCTTTTGGGAAAGGATTGCGTTTTGGTTTTTTAGGTTTTTGGTTCATTTTTTTGAATGAGTTTGAATAAAAAAATTGAAATATCAACACATTTTTGTAATAATTTATTTTTTTCATTTATCTTCCACCTAACTAAAACACTTTCGAATTTTAACATCATTTACTCTTAAACTATGTGAACATTACTTTTTTGATTGGTACGTTTCTTTCACTTTTAAGATTTGATTAAATCTCCTTATTTTTGATTCATTTTTTATCCGACTTACTCAATAGAAATTTTTACAAATTTAAATAAATTTTTTGTAATTATTTAGTTCCCCTAAAAAAATAAAAAATTTTGACCCTCCATTATAGATATATCGCTGGTAATTTAATTTTTATATCTCTTTTTTCAAATTCTAAAAGCATAATAAGCAACAGTACCATTAGGATAAACGCCTTCAATGAATAATGATCCGTCGGACTCATTAATGGACTTTTCGATATCTTCCACAGTGTTAATAACTGTGTTATTTATTTTGGTAATAATATATCCACGCCTTACACCATTAGCTGCAAATTTCCCTGGATAAATATCAACAATTTGAACACCATTTCGTAATCTTAGTCTTGTTCTTAAATTTTCTGGAACCGGTTCGAATTTTGCTCCCAAAACTTCTATATTTTTACAATGTACAAAATCAACCTCGCCATATTTATTCTGCAGTTGTAGTTCGAAGACTTTAGGGAATTTACCTCTTTTTGCAACAATTTTAACATTATCACCGGGGCGAAATCTGCTAATCTGCTCAAGCAATTCGGTAGTAGAATTTATGCGAGCAGAGTTTACTCCTAATATAACATCGCCTTCTTTCATCCCGGCTTTATCGGCGGCACCATTTGGCAGAACTCTTGCTACATAAACTCCTTCAACACCATCGAGGTTAAATTTACGAGCAATTTCGGAAGTTACGTCCACAATTTCAAAACCGGCATAGGCACGCTGAACTTCACCAAATTCAATTAAGTCTGCAACAACTTTACGCACAATACTAACAGGAATAGCAAAAGAATAACCCACAAAAGAACCTGTTCGTGAGGCTATGGCAGTATTTATCCCGATTAATTCGCCTTTTAAATTAACAAGAGCACCTCCGCTATTTCCGGGATTAACGGCTGCATCGGTTTGTATAAATGATTCTATGGCAAGATTATCTGATAAAATATTCAAATTTCTTGCTCGCGCACTTACAATACCTGCAGTAGCAGTAGATGTCAGATTAAATGGATTACCAATAGCCAAAACCCACTCTCCCACTCTAATAGAATCGCTATCTCCAATTGTAATTGCAGGTAGATTATTTGCATCTACTTTCAACAAAGCAATATCGGTTGTAGGATCACGACCAATAATTTTAGCAGGAAACTCTTTTCGATTATTTAAAATTACTTCTATTGTTTCAGCATTCTCAATAACGTGATTATTTGTAACAATATAACCATCTTGCGACAAAATTACTCCCGAACCTGATGAAATTACCGGAGTAAAATTTCTGGGAGGTGTTCCGAAAATAAAATCATACAAGGTATAATTCGGTTGATTAAATTGAGTTTTGATATGAACTACAGCCGGCAAAGCCCTTTCAGCTGCAATAGTGAAATCTGCAGGTGCACCGGCAATAGACATATTATCAAATAATACTTGTCTTGTACTTGTACTTAATTCTGTTTTACTTTCAACATAATTCTTATAATCCTCAACTAACTCATGATTTCCTGTGGAAAATTTATCCCCGTAGATACCAAAAAATATCAGCAATACAACAAAAGCTCCAAGAACTCCACCAAAAAATGAGATAACCAAATTTTTAGAGATGACATTTTTCATTTTCATATTCCTTTTTTTTATAATTTTACACAAAATTAACGAAGAGTATATTTTTTTGTTCGATTAAGTTTTATATTTTAACATTTTTTTATGTTAATAAAATTTGAAAAATATCACGGTGCGGGAAACGATTTCATAATAATTGACAATCGCATCTATAATTTAAGTTTAACAACCGAACAAATAAGTTTCCTCTGCCACAGAAGATATGGAATTGGTGCTGACGGTCTGATGACAATCAACTTGCATCCGATTTTTGATTACGAAATGAAATATTATAATTCCGATGGCAAAGAAAGTACAATGTGTGGCAACGGTGGCCGATGTATTGCTGCTTATGCTTATTCAAAAAAAATTGCCGACAAGAAACAAAACTTCTTAGCTAAAGACGGATTGCACCATGCTGAAATTATTGATTCAGAAGTGAGACTAAGCATGATAAATGTTGATAAAATTAACTATCTGGGAGATGGTTACTTTCTCAATACCGGTTCGCCACATTTTGTAATTATTACAGAAAATATTGACAAAGTTGATGTTTTCAACGAAGGTAGAAAATTTGCAGATGACAAGCGTTTTACCCCCGAAAGAACTAATGTAAACTTTATTTCCCTAACTCCCCAAAAAAATACTATAAAAATTGCTACTTATGAAAGAGGAGTTGAAGCGGAAACTCTTGCTTGCGGAACCGGTGCGGTTGCAGCTGCAATTATAGCTTATGACACAGGCCTCACAGATTCTGATGAAATAACTTTACTCGCTAAAGGTGGAACACTAAAAGTAAAATTCCGCCACAACGAGGGAATTTACTCTGATATTTTTTTGCAAGGACCAGCTGTAAAAGTTTTTAGCGGAGAAATTGAAGTGTAAAAAAAAAATCCCGATTTTTTTTCGGGATTTTTACCAATTAACTTATAATTATTCCAAAATATATGTTTCTGTAACCCTATCAACAACGTTATTCTTAGTTACATTCAATTCCAGAACAATTCTGGCAATTGTTTTGGAATTACCAATATATTCAATTCTTGACAAAGGCACACCATTAATATCTTCTACACCGGC
Organism: uncultured Bacteroidales bacterium; assembly: GCA_937982115.1. Taxonomy (GTDB): domain Bacteria; phylum Bacteroidota; class Bacteroidia; order Bacteroidales; family ML635J-15; genus Bact-19. The sequence continues at coordinate 3,982 of CALJNE010000027.1, forward strand.
TATATAAACTTTATAGTTTTCATTTCCTGTAGTGTCTAAATAATTTTGTGCAGGAATTTTAAGGTGTCTGAAAGTCAAAATTGAATCAAAACCTTCCACATAGGTCATGTCTTTGAAAAACGGAACTGAAGGATTATTAGCACTTCCCATATATGCTATGCTTGGATCAGCACTGGTAGGCTGTCCGGGATTCCACAAATCTGCATTTACTCTGTAATAAATTTTTCTGCCGTCCCAGGTATGAGCATAAACTTTTGAAAATCTCAAACGACCTGGCACTCTTTGATCTGCAACTATTGTTGATTTATATGTTGTATCATTTGCAATTTGTGAATCACGACGAGTGATATATGAACCAATAAAAGGTTCGCTTATGTTTACGACTCTTACAAGCCTTTTCTTTTTAGCAACATTTCCGGCAAGGTCGGTGGCAGTATAAGTAATTTCATATTCCCCTGTTCTATTGAGGTATCCTTCACTATTTACTTTTAAAACTGCTTCAATATCAGAAGTTACAACAATATCTGCTGTTTTTGTTGCGTTATCTTCAACCCTTATACCAGGATCTACATATTTCGTAAAAAGCAACACTGTTGTATCAGTTTTACCGGTAGGCATTATTTTGCCTTGAGCATCAAGCAAATAAATTTTTGGTGCTTGTGCATCCTTTTGACAGGACGAAAACATTAACGATATTCCGATTATTGCAATTAAAATAATTCCTGACAGTTTTTTCATAACAATAATTTTTTTGTAAAATTAAGAATATTTATCTTTTATAACGCAAATATAAAAATATTTTATTGTGTTTTTCAAAATTTTTATTATTTTACTCAACAAAAAATTTAACAGCACAATTTAAAGTTTTAAAATAAGCAAAATAAATCCCTGTTGAAAACCAAGAAATATCTATTGCGGTTTTCCCTATTTGACAGGTAAATTCACTAATTTTTCTACCGCTAATATCATAAATTTCTATGTTATCGCTAACAGATGTTTCAATAAACAAAATTTCTTTGGCCGGTGAGGGATAAATCTTTGGTTGTGAAATAATATTTTGACTAATATTTTGATTATTTATCGAATTTAACTCGATTTTATCAATATAAATTAAAGAACCATTATCATTTTTAGCTACAAATCGAATTAATATATCCTGATTTTTAAAATTTGAAAGATCTATTGTTACGGTATCGAAATCGTCAGCTGAAAGCGGTTTGAAAACAGACGATAGTGAATTTCCCGGAACTGTAGCCATTGTCTCTCCTCCGTTTATATACAATGTAAATGGAAAACTATCTCCGCAATCTTTACTTAACTCAACAAATAAGCTGTCTTTATAAACATAATTTACTCGTTTTTTATAGGAATAGGTAAAACTCAAAGTTATACTGTCATAATCGGGAAGAATGATTTTTGGCAAATACAAATAATCTTTCTGTCCGGCACGTGGTAAATAGGTTTTAAAATTAACAGCAATACTTTTAAATTGATCTTCCGTTCCCCAATTTAATAAGGTCCAGGTATTTTTTAAATCCGGATTTGAAACATATAAATTTGCCTCATCAAGATCTTCAATGCTTTGAAAATCAGTATAATAAGAATTTTCTTGATAATTTAAAGCTATAATTTTTTTGTTTATTGCATTGTCAAACGCATCAAATTCCTGAACAGGAGTTATTGGTTTTACCACAGCATGTAAATAATTTTTTCCGGGAATCAAACTAAGCTCCGGACATGTAACCACTGCAAAATCCCCGGAGTTAATACTTATGTTTATTATACTGTCGAGAACAAATTCCTCGTTGAGATAAAGTTTAAATTGAAAATTCTCCAGAGGATTGTGTCCTGTATTATTAATATTAAAAACCGGAGAGTATTTACTCTGGTTATCGCAAAGAAAATCAATTTCAAAATCATCAGCAATTGATAGAGATATATTATAATCATTATTTACTGGTTGTTGCGGTTCGTAAATTTGAGATAAAAATTCAAATGCAGCAGCTACATCAATCAAACCATTTCCATAAACATTATCTTCTCCCGCATCGCCAAGGTCTTTTGCAGTTTGATAAAGAGCGTTTTTTAGTTCAAATGCTGATGCCTGCGGAAAAGCCTCGGATAAAAGCAATAAAGCTCCTGAAACATGCGGGCAAGCCATTGATGTTCCTTGTAGGTAAGCATAAGAATCTGTTCCCGAAGCAGATCGAATATTTACACCGGGAGCAACAACTTCAGGTTTTATTTTCAATGATCCTTCACCGTCAAAACATAATGTTGGTCCTCGGCTCGAAAACGAAGCAATAGTATTATTTGAATTTACTGCTCCAACTGCCATTGGATTAACCTCGTTAAAAGCCAACATTGCAGGAAATCCTGTAGTAGAAACTCCCGGACCATCATTTCCGGCAGAAAAAGGAGAACATATACCGGCTGTCTCAATAACAATTAAAATATCTGTTTCGGGCATTTCGCAAGCTCCAAATTGCATTGCAAGAAGATAATCATAACCCCATGAATTATTAATTACTCTCGGAACATCATCTGTTGTCTCAGGATCTCCATCAGGATCGAGTACCCATTGAAATACCTCCATAAAATCAACCGGTGACAATAGTTCATCATTGGAACTTGCTACAGGATCACTTGCTATCCACTTAGCGTTAAATGCTACTCCAATGGTATCGTTGTTATTTCTATCCAAACCAAGTACTGTTCCGGTTGTATGTGTACCATGACTACTGGAAGCGTGATCAACAGGTTCCGGATTTCTTACTCCATACCACACCTGACTTAGAGGATAATTCCTTCCCAAATAATTCTCACTGATTGCCGGATGATCAGGATATACTCCGGTATCCATACTTAAGAATATACGATTGCGTCCGGTATATCCCATAGCCCAAAGTAAATGTGCATTTATGGCTTTTAGTCCCGGCTCTGCACCATTAACACTACGTGGAACATAGCCACTTACAATTTCTGCTTTTATTTGCCTGTATCGTCCGGAATTAATTTCAATAAATTTAACATTATTACATTCCGCAATTTTAAAGATGCTTTCTTTATCTGCTTCTAAATATGCAGAATTGCTAATCCAGAAATATTTAAGATTTTTTAATGATGAAATTTTTATTCCTCTGTCAAAGAGATAGTTTTCAAACTCAGTTTTACTGATTTCTAAATTTTTCTTTAAAAATTTTGTTACCTCTTTAACTCTTGTATCGAAACTAGCTTTTTCCAAATCTAACTTTTTTGAAAGATCAAAAATACTTTCAGTACTAAAAAAGAAAACATTCACTTTGTAAACATTGCTTTTTTGCGGTTGATTAAATTGGTGAAGCAATTCCGGGCCAAATACTGCCTGACCGAAAACTGAGGAAAGCAATATCCCGGAAAGTAATAATAATATGATATTTTTCATTTTTGTAAATTTTTCGCAATATATGATTTTTTACAAAAAAAAGGGCAATACTGAGTACTGCCCTAAATAAATTTTATAAAATTTTATTATTTACCATTAACAAGTCTGAGAGTATCCATAGCAATAACGAGTTCTTCGTTGGTTGTAATGGTCATGGCAATTACTTTTGACTCAGGTTTGCTGATAATTTCGTCTTTGCCTCTGAGATTTTTATTTTTTTCGTTATCAAAAACAAGACCGAGGAATTCCATATCGTTAAGAACTCGTCTGCGAGTATCACAAGAATTTTCACCAATACCGCCGGTCATGATAATCAAGTCAACGCCGTTCATTACAGCTGCATAAGCACCAATATATTTACGAACACGATGAGCATACATTTGCAAGGTTAGTTCAGCTCTTTCGTTTCCTTTTTCAGCTTCGGCTTCAAGGTCTCTCATATCTGAAGAAATTTCAGAAAATCCGTTAGTGCCGCACTTTTTATTGATGAAAGAATTTGCATCGCTGACAGAGAGATTTTCTTTTTCCATGATGAATAATAAAGCACCAAGATCAAGGTCTCCGGTTCTTGTTCCCATCATCAAGCCTTCAACTGGAGTAAATCCCATTGAAGTATCAACAGATTTTCCATTTTTAATAGCTGTAATGGATGCACCATTTCCAAGATGGCAGGTAATAATTTTCTTTTCTTCGATATTCCAACCCAATATTTTACAAGCTTTTTCAGCAACGAATTTATGACTTGTGCCATGGAATCCGTAACGACGGATCTTGTATTGTTCATATAATCTGTAAGGAATTGGATACATATATGAACTTGCAGGCATTGATTGATGGAAAGAAGTATCGAAAACTGCTGTTTGCGGGATATTTGGCAGTACGTCCATAATTGCTCTCATACCCAATAAGTGAGCCGGATTATGTAAAGGAGCGAGATCGCAACATGCTTCAATTTTTGCAATAGCGTCAGCATCGAGCAAAACACTTTGAGTAAAATATTCTCCTCCGTGAGCGACTCTGTGACCAACTGCCTTAATTTCATCAAGAGAAGAAATAACTCCATGATTTTTGTCTGTAAGAGCAGCTAAAACAAGTTGAATACCAACAGTATGATTTGGCACTGGTTGTTCTATTTCATATTTTTCATCTCTGTTGTTTTTGTGAGCAAGACAACCCATGCTCAAACCAATACGTTCAACAATACCTTTTGCGAGAACTTGTGGTTCTCCCGACATCTCGAGTAATTGATACTTTATTGAAGAGCTTCCGCAATTTAAAACTAAAATGTACATTTTAAAAAGTTTTAGTGATTTGACATTATTTTAATTATTATTTTTCATTACATAAGCCGATTTTGCAACTGTAATGTCCTGATTTCATATCCTTCAGGCAAAACAATTCTCATTCTGTTTTTTCTTGCACTCTGTTTTATCTGTTCCAACAATTCCATAATAATAATTTTAAATTAGTCCCGAAAAATAAATAAAAACCTGTATTAAAAACAGAATTTTTATCATTATTTTATTTTTATTCTAAACATTTTTTTTTCTTCTATAAAACCTTCGAGTACATCCTCCTTAGTAACAGAAGCTACCCCTTCGGGAGTCCCAGTAAAGATAACATCTCCGATTTTTAAAGTCATATACTTAGAAACATCTTCGATAATTTCATCAAATTTGAAAATCATATCTGCTGAATTACCAAGCTGAACTATTTCCCCATTTTTTCTCAGAGAAAAACTTAATGAATACAGATCTTTAAATTCATTTATTGGAATAAAATCCGATATTAAAGCAGAACCGTCAAAGGCTTTTGCTTTTTCCCAAGGCAATCCTTTATTTTTGCATTGCTGCTGAATATCTCTTGCCGTAAAGTCTATGCCTAAAGCAATGGCATCATAATATCTGTGAGCAAACTTGCGATTTATACACTTTCCAAGTCTTGAAACCCTTAAAACTAATTCAACTTCATAATGAATTTCATTAGAAAAATCGGGAATAAAAAAAACATTTCTCCTGAGCAATGCAGATTCAGGCTTTAAAAAAAAGACCAGGTCTTCGGGATATGCTGAATTTAATTCTTCTATGTGCTTTTTATAATTTCTTCCTACACAAATAATCTTCATACGATAAAAAAAAAGACTGCGTAATAAACGCAGCCCTGATTAAAACTTATTTTATTTAACTTGAGGCATTTGATTTTTGAAAATCGGGAGTTTTACAACTTTAGCTTTGAGCTTTTTATCACGAATTCCGATAAAGATTTCAGTACCTTCGGCCCAGAAGCCTTTGTTAAGATATGCCATTCCAATACCAACTTTCATCATTGGTGACATAGTGCCTGATGTAACTTCTCCAATTTCATTACCTTGAGCATCGTAAACTTTATAATGTTGACGAGGAATACCTCTGTCAATCATTTCAAAACCTTTCAGCATTTTTGACACACCTTCTTTTTTGAGCTTTTCGTGATATTCGCGATTAATGAAATTATTTCCGTCAACAAATTTTGTTATCCAACCAAGTCCGGCTTCAATTGGAGAAGTATGATCGTTGATGTCGTTTCCGTAGAGGCAAAAGCCCATTTCGAGACGAAGAGTATCTCTTGCTCCCAATCCAACATTTTTCATTCCGAATTCTTGCCCTGCTTCCCAAACTGCTTTATATATTTTTTCAGCATCCTTAACATCACAATAAATTTCGCAACCTCCTGCTCCGGTATAACCAGTGGTAGAAAATATTACATTATCAATACCTGCAAAATTAATAATTTTGCAAGTGTAATATTCCATATCAATAACGTTTTCGGAGGTGAGTTTTTGCATTGCTTTAAGTGCATAAGGACCTTGTACTGCAAGTTGTGCAATATTATCAGAAATATTTTTGATATCTTTTCCGATTTCGAGTCCCATTTCTTTAGCAAAACCTGTGCACCAGTTCCAGTCTTTTTCAATGTTTGCAGCATTTACAACCAGCAAATAAGTTTCGCTGTTAAATCTGTAAACCAACAAATCATCCACTATACCGCCGATTTCGTTAGGAAAACAAGAGTATTGTACTTTTCCGTCATACAAATCGGCTAGGTTGTTTGAAGTAATTTTTTGAATAAAATCAAAAGCCTTTGGACCTGTTACCCAAAATTCTCCCATGTGTGATACATCAAAAAGTCCAATTTTTTCACGGCAAGTAATATGTTCATCATTAATACCTGTAAATTCAATTGGCATGTTGTATCCGGCAAATTCTGCCATGCGTGCTCCATTGACAATGTGAAACTGAGTAAATGGTGTAGTTTTCATTTTAGAAAAAATTATAAATTGATAAATCCGTTTACTGAAAAATCGCAAACAAAAATAAAATTTTTAATCAAAATAAAAAATGTAAAAAATCTTGTTATAATTTTTTTATAAAAGTTTATAAAAAAGAAATTTTTATTCAGTACTGATGCACCCGGTATCAATATTAAATTTATGAATGTAAAAGCGTTCGAGTTTTTTACCGAATAATTTAGGATATTCTTCAACTTTTATTTCGAGTTCCCATTCCGAAGCAGTAGAATATGGATTTGAACAATAATTCACGACTAAGTCTTTTGTGAACTTTATTTGAAAATCTTTTTGATTTAAAATTCCTGTTATGATTACAGAATCGGCATTCTTACCCAATTCTACAGGAGGCGAAATCCAAAAGTCTGTTGATGTTTCATATATTTTAACATACCCTCCCGGTGCCGCTTTGAATGTTCGAGGAGTGATACTCTGGCGGTAATAACGATATACCGTAAGGCTGTCGTTTGTGTTATTTTTAAAAGCAAGAGCATGATTTTCGTATTCATCATTGCATGATGCCAGACAGACCAAAATTAAAATCAAAGGATAAAGAATTTTTTTACTCATAAATCAAATATTTTTTTCTGATTTGTTTAAAATTTTCAATGTCTTGTTTCCAAGTTTCACGAATTTCTTTTTCGCTTAACCCCGAAGTTATCTGCTTTCTAAACTCTGAATTTCCTGCCAATAATTCAAGGGAATTAGTCTTTTTAAAAAAATTGTCGTTATCGGGAAAAAGATTATATGCCTTAATAATTACATCAAGATTTATCTGCCCCTTTTTAATGTCAAAAATTGAATTATTTTTTGAAAGATCAAAACCATAGCATAGTTTTCCGTTTAAAACAGGATCTTTAGCTCCTTCTGTAGGTTTTGGAGTAAAAGTAAAATCCGCTCCTTCCACATCCTTATACAGTGGGTGACCAAAAATCTGAAATTGTTTGTCGGTACCTCGACCAACACTTAGAACTGTAGCTTCGAAAATACACAAGGTGGGATATAATTCAATTGAGCGATCGTTTGGTAAATTCGGTGAAGGTTTAACCGGAAGTGAATAATGTTTGTTGTGATTATAATTTTTGCATGGAATAACAGTAAGCTTGCAATTAATTCCACCTTTGAGCCATTTTTCACCATTAATCATTTTTGCATATTCGCCAATTGTCATTCCATACACAATCGGAACAGGATGCATACCGATAAAAGATCTGTATTTTGAAGTATCCAGCACAGGGCCGTCAATGTAATAGGCATTTGGATTGGGACGATCAAGAACTATTACCGGAATGTCTTGTTCTGCACAGGCTTCCATTACGTAATGCAATGTTGAAATATAGGTATAGAATCGTGCTCCCACATCCTGAAGGTCGAAAACAACAATATCAACATTGTTCAATTGTTCGGGTGTAGGTTTTTTGTTTTTGCCATAAAGTGAAACTATTGGTAACCCGGTTTTTTCATCAACTTCGTCGGAAATTTTAGCTCCTGCATCAACGGTACCTCTGAAACCATGTTCAGGACAAAATACTTTTACTAGGTTAAATTCTCGGGAAAGAAGAGTGTCAACAAGATGAACAGAATTAATAATCCCCGTATGATTAGATACAACCGCAATTTTTTTACCGGTTAGCAAATTGAAATATTTATCTGTTTGATAAATTCCTGGATATATTAGAGTGTCAACTTTGGAAATGGATTCCGCTTTTTTTTCTTTTGTAGTATTATCATTTATTGTAGAATTACGTCCGGAACATGAAAGTATTTCGGAACTTAACAATACCACGATTATTGCTATTCCAAATATTCGCATACTTTTTTTATGGTAAAAATAATTCAAATAAAAATCTCTATTTATTTTCTCACCAAAAAATAAAAACAAAGTTTTGTTAATAAATCCCCATAACGCATTAGAAAATAGAATTTACATTCTGACAGGCAAAGTTTCAAATTCTCAAAATGGGATAAGGTACTATATTTTGCCGGTAATTTTATAAACTGCTAAGCCGCCAATTTCTCTGAAAAGAATAGCCCAGTATGATAAAATTTCGGCTTTTGGAACAAAAAGGTCAATGTTCCACCTTCTTTTGCCAGCATATCTATCGGTTACATAAACATCGAACGAATAACCTTGTTTTTTAAAGCAAGCAATAGTTCTTCGCATGTGAAAAGCCGATGTTATTAATAAAAATTTATATCCTTTGTCGGGAGGTAAAATATTTACAGATTCTCTGGCATTCTCGAAAGTGTTTCTGGAATTTGATTCAATAAGAATATCTTCTTCCGGAATACCTATTTTCATTAAGTAATCTTTTAAAATGATTGCTTCCTTATCTTTTTGATTAAAAATTTCACCCGAACCGCCAGTAATAAATATTTTTTTTACTCTGCCTTCATGATATAAATCAAGAGTTTGTAAGAGACGATCTGCAGAACGCTGAAAATTAATTCTGTCGTAATAATCATCATAAGTCAACATTCCGGATAAAAGAATAGCATAATCATAATTTTCGCGGAGTTCTTCTTTTTTAACGGCATCAACTTCATAAGCCCGCATGGCTTCGTATAGTAGAAAAGGATTTGTAAAGAATATTAACATAGCAAAGGCCGTAATCATCATTTTTTTTGCCGATTTAGGCTTCTTTTTGTGTATAATCACTGCCGGAATCAATAAAACTAAAATCCAGGTTAATGGTGAAAAAAGAAATTGAAATACCTTTGATAGTATAAAAAACATAATTTGTTTAATTTGCTATAAAAATCATTAAATAAATTTGAGAAATTAAAATTAATATTTTAATTTGGACAAAATTATTATGAATAAACCATAAAACAAAAATATATGACAAAAAAAGATTGTTCTTTGAGTCCAAACTTGTTGGAAAGATATTTTAAAAAGCCTTCGAGCGAATTTACCAAAAATGATATTATAGAATTTATCATTGCTAACTCCATAGAAATGGTAAATTTCAGGTATGTTGCTGATGACGGGCGATTGAAAACATTAAACTTTATAATCAACAGTTATGATCATCTGGATCAGATATTAACAACAGGTGAACGCGTTGATGGATCAAGTTTATTCAAATTTATCGAAGCCGGATCAAGTGATTTATACGTTGTTCCGCGTTACAGTACAGCTTTTGTTAATCCTTTTGAGTCAATCCCAAGTCTGGATATTTTATGTTCATACTACAACAATGAAGGAAAACCTTTAGAATCTTCGCCTCAATACATTCTACGCAAAGCAAAAGAGCATTTCGAAAAAAATACCGGACTTAAATTTAAAGCTCTTGGAGAACTCGAGTATTACATTATCAGCGAGAAAGATCAGGAAAATCTTTTCCCTGCAGTTGACCAAAAAGGCTACCATGCTTCCGATCCTTTTGCAAAATTTGAATTTATACGTAAAGAAGCTATGCGTCTGATTGCTCAATGTGGCGGAAAAATAAAATACGGACACAGCGAAGTTGGAAATTTTACCGACGACAAATACTATTACGAACAACAAGAAATCGAATTTTTACCATGCGACGTAGAAAGGGCTGCAGATGAATTGGTTATAGCTAAATGGATTTTACGAAAATTATGCAATGAATACGGAGTAAGAATAAGTTTTGCTCCAAAAATTACTGTAGGTAAAGCCGGAAGTGGGTTACACGTACACATGCTGCTCGAAAAGAACGGCAAAAACATGATGGTAGAAAACGGCAAATTAAGCGACACTGCCAAAAAGATGATCGCTGGACTGCTGGAATCTGCAGATGCTCTTACTGCTTTCGGCAATACTATCCCAACATCATATTTGCGTCTTGTACCTCATCAGGAAGCTCCTACAAATATTTGCTGGGGCGACAGAAACCGAAGCGTGCTTATAAGAGTTCCTCTCGGTTGGTCAACAGGTGTTGATATGATTTACGATGCTAATCCACAAGAAAGATCAAAACTCGAAATTTCGGAAAGTAAACAAACTATAGAAATTCGCAGTGCTGATGGTTCTGCAGACATTTATCTATTTATGGCAGGTTTGATAGTAGCCACAGAATTAGGCTTAAATATGCCCGACGCTCTGGAAAAAGCCGAAAATTTATATGTTGGAGTAAATATTTTCAAAGACGAAAACAAAGAAATTCTTAATCGTCTGAAATCACTCCCATATTCTTGTTACGAATCCGCTCTTGCTCTCGAAAATAAAAGACATATTTTCGAAAACAACGACATTTTTCCTGCAGGCTTGATTGACAGTATAATTGCAAAACTGAAAGTTTATAACGACGATAAATTAAGTGAAAAACTTTATGGAAAACACGACGAAATTTATAAACTCGTAATGCAATATCTGCATTGTATGTAAAAAAAAGGCTGCCTCAGAATTAAGGCGGCCTTTTTTTTTAATATTAATTTTTCAATCGTATGGAACGACGGTGATGTTTTTTGGGATTGTATTTCATTTTTTTCACCGGTTATATTATTCTTCAATTATCTCAATTTCTTCCTCTGTCGAAACATAATTCAGTCGTTTATCTCCTGAACTTGATGGTAACTTGTTTATTCCCCCTTCTTTATTTCGCATTATTTCTATTTATTTATAAATAATTGCTACAAAGCAGCATTTTATTCTGCGTACGAATGTATAAAAAAATCACAAATCATCAAATGATGAACAAATTTTCCACAAGCTTTTTTAGAAATTGCAACTACCAATCGTTGAACAATTGATATTTAAAAAAGATTAAAATAAAGGTCTAACATCCGGCGTTTCGAGAACACCTCAAGTCCCGAATAGTTGTGTGCCATATTTTAGGACATGACACAACAAAAAACATCAGCTTTTTCTATTTAGAATTTCTTGCTTTTTGATTTTTAATTTCGATTTTTAGTCTTTTCCCTGAGTATCTTTTATTATGGAAAGCCTTTATAACAGCATCGGTGTAATCGGAGTCTATTTCAAAAAATGTATATCCCGGCAGAATTTCAATTTTTCCGATTTCAACACCTGCAAGATTATCATTAGCGTTTATCAATTCCATAAGTTTCTTTTTGCTTAAACCGTCCTTTTCGCCAAGTGTTAAAAAGAATTTTGTAAATTCAATTCCGTTACGGTTTCTTTTCTTGTTTTCTTTATTAAATCTGTCAGGTTTATTTTCTTCCCTAAGTTTAACATTCAAATCAGGAGCATTTTTATAATAAGTTAGAAATCTATTAAACTCAACAGATACAAAGCGTTTAATCAATTCTTCTCTATCTAAACCTTCAAGACGATCGAAAATTAATCCTAAAAAATCTTCTATTTGATTATCTATGGTTTTTGTTTTTTTAATTTTATCAATAATGCTCAACAATTGAACCTTACAAACTTCGTTACCGCTTGGCACAGGTTTTTGTTTTATTGGCAACTTAAGCTGTTTTTCTATTTCGCGAATTTTATGTAATTCTTTGGTATGAACAATTGAAATGCACTCTCCTTTTTTACCGGCTCTTCCCGTACGACCGCTTCTATGGATATAAACTTCGTTTTCGTCGGGCAAATTGTAATTAATAATGTGTGATAAATTGTTTACATCGAGACCTCTTGCAGCAACATCAGTAGCAACAAGCAATTGAAGATGAGCATTTCTGAATTTTTGCATCACATGATCGCGTTGAGCTTGTGATAAATCACCGTGTAAAGCATCCGCATCATAACCGTCTTCAATAAGTTTTTGAGCGACTTCCTGAGTTTCTTTTCGTGTGCGGCAAAAAACAATTCCGTAAATATCAGGATTTATGTCAACAATCCTTTTTAAAGCCAAATATCTATCTTTAGCAGCAACAACATAATAAAAATGGTCAATATTTTCAACGCCTGCATTTTTTTTCCCGACCGAAATTTCGTGAGGTTGCTTCATATACAAATTAGCTATTCGTAAAATATCATCCGGCATTGTTGCAGAAAAAAGTAAAGTTTGACGCTGTTTGGAGGTCGTTTCGAGAATCTGATCCAGATCATCCTTAAATCCCATGTTAAGCATTTCATCGGCTTCGTCGAGTACCAACCATTTAATATCCTGCAGTTTTAAAATCTTTCTTTTGACCAAATCTAAAACTCTTCCCGGAGTTCCTACTATTATATCAGCTCCCCTGCGTATTTCCTTGATTTGATTTTCGACTGACGCTCCTCCGTAAACCGAAACGATATTTATCTGTGGTAAATACTTAGAGTAATTTAATAAATCTTTTGAAATCTGAACACAAAGCTCACGAGTAGGACTTAAAATAATACACTGAATACCTTTATTGTTTTGGCTGCTCAAATGTTGAAGAATAGGTAATCCGAAAGCAGCAGTTTTTCCTGTTCCGGTTTGAGCTAATGCAACTAAATCCTGTTGAGAATTTAATAAAAATGGGATTACTTGTTTTTGTATTGGAGTTGGCGTTATAAAATTTATTTCCCGGATAGCTTTTATAATGTTTTCATGCAAACCAAACTCTTCAAATTCTGTTTTAATCATAATAAAAATTTAGTCTGCAAAGATAGTGCTTTTATTATGATTTTTTCAGTTTTATTTTTTAATCATAAAATATTTACATTCCGTAAATCTTTTTACTACCATTATTACATAATAATTCTTTAATGTTTATTTAATAATAACTCTATTTTTAAAGGTTTAGGAATTTAAATTAAAAGTTAATAAATTTTATCTATGTATTAATATGTTTTAAGTATAATCATGTTATATAATTTTTTGATATTTTTACAAGCATTATAAACTGTTTATGATCAAAATATATAATATATATTTATCATTTGATGATAAAGTAATTTTTAAAAATTTTTCGGCAAAAATTTCTAAAAATGAGCATGTATGTTTCTCAGGACAATCCGGTAAAGGCAAGTCAACCCTTTTAAAAATTATTCAGGCTTATGTAATTCCACAAAATGGAGAAATAAAAATTAACGGAATAGCTCTCACTCCGGAAAATGTAAAATATCTAAGAGGATTAATGAGCTATGTCCCGCAAAATGTAAATTTACCCGTTGAAAACTTAACTGATTTGATTAGCCTTATAGGTGCAAAAAATTATGAAAAAAATATTTTTGAGCTTCTTGAATTTTTAAAAATCAGCCATAAAGAAGCATTGAAGCCTTTTGATAAACTTTCAGGAGGCGAAAAACAAAGAATTATTATAGCCTGCTGCCTTTCTCTTAATAAACAAATAATACTAATGGATGAACCTACATCAGGACTTGATAATGAAAGTTTAAATATAATTATTGATCTTGTAAAAAACTTAAAAAACAAAACGATAGTTTCTGTTTCACATAACCCAATTTGGTTAAAATCTTGCGATAAAGTAATAGAGTTATGAACCACGGAGCTCAGGATATATCAATAATAAGTTTAGCAATCGGATTTTTAATCTTGCTGATTCCAATCTTTATTTTAATACACTTTAAAATCAAAATAATTAAAGATTTGGCTATCAGTCTTTTAAGAATGACCCTCCAACTTAGCCTGGTGGGAATCTATCTTGAAGTTATTTTTAGAATCAATAATCTGTGGATAAACTTAGTGTGGATTATTGCAATGATTTTAGTTACAGCCTGGACAAGTATAAAGCGAGTGAAATTGAATTTCAAGAAATACTTCTTTCCCATAAGTTTAGCTGTTTTAATTTCACTTTTTATAACAGATTTGTTTTTTATCGGAACAATCATCCGACCTACCTATCTTTTTGATGCTAGATATTTAATCCCTATATCCGGCATGATTCTCGGAAATTCTTTAAATCATAATATTGTAGGCATGAGTACATATCTGGATGCATTCAGAAATAAAAAAGAACTCTATTATTTTATTTTAACAAATAGTGGAAGCCGAAAATTGGCTTTAGAGCCATTTATTCGAGAAGCAATAATTAAAGCACTCAACCCTCTTATTGCCGGAATGTCGGTAATGGGGCTAATTTCATTACCGGGAATGATGACCGGTCAGATACTTGGGGGATCATCCCCTGCCACTGCCATTAAATATCAAATTATGATAATGATAGCTATTTTCACAGGATGTTTTTTCTCATTAATACTGAGTTTAGTATTTGCAAATAAAAGATTATTCGACAAATTTGGAAATTTATCACATAACTAAAAGAATTAATATTTAGAAATAGTGTTAGCACATTACTTGAATCAAAAAAATGCATTATATTAGACTTTTCGTAAAAAGCCTTTTCTTAGTAAAAATTTTGAAATTATAATTTTACATATATCCCAAAATCTTTAACATTGACTTATAACTTTGTTCTTTTGAATATAATCTAGTATATACCTTACCGTTTTCGTCTCTGTTTATGAGAATATGCTTAGGTGCAGGAATTAAACAGTGTTGAATACCTCCATAACCACCAATCGCTTCCTGATATGCTCCGGTGTTAAAAAATCCGATGTAAAGAGTTTCTTCAGGATCGTACTCAGGTAAGTAAATTGCATTTATATGTTGCTCACTATTGTAATAATCATCACTATCACAAGTTAGACCACCAAGAAAAACTCTTTCATAAGGAGCTTCCCACCTATTTATAGGTAACATAATAAACCTTTTATTTATTGACCATGAGTCAGGTAAAGTAGTAATAAAAGAGGAGTCAATCATATTCCACTTTTCTCTGTCGTTTTGCTGTTTCTGATAGACAACAGAGTAAATTGCCCCTCCACTTTCACCTACTGTAAATGAACCAAATTCAGTGTAAATATCAGGCTCGGGAACTTTATTTGCATCACAAGCCATCTTAATTTGATTCACAATTTCTTCGGCCATGTATTCATAGTCGTAATCAAAATTCAAACTGTTCTTAATTGGAAAACCTCCGCCTATGTTTAGTGCTTCTAACTCAGGACAAACTTTCTTAAGTTCACAATAAACATTCAAACACTTATTGAGCTCATTCCAATAATAAGCGGTATCTTTTATACCGGTATTTATAAAGAAATGCAACATTTTCAATTTCACTCTTGGATTATCCTGAATGAAGTCATAATAATACTGAACAATATTTTTATAGCCTATACCAAGCCGGGAAGTATAAAATTCAAATTTTGGTTCTTCTTCGGAAGCAATACGAATTCCTACATTTAATTCGCCACTATAAGCCTCCAGCAATTGATCAAGTTCACCATAATTATCTAAAATCGGCAACACGTTTTTAAAGCCCTCATCCATCAATCTGGCGATATTTTCAATATATGACGGTAATTTAAACCCATTACAGACTATGTGCAAATTTTCATTCACTAGACCAATTTCTTTTAATGACCTTATAATATCTATATCAAATGATGAACTGGTCTCAATGTGTATATCATTCTTAAGTGCCTCCTCCAGAACAAATGAAAAATGTGAGCTCTTAGTGCAGTAACATTGAACGTATTTACCTCTATAATTTGCCTTAGTTATTGCAACATTAAACCAAACTCTTGCTTTCTGGATATTCTCTGTTATCTTAGGTAAGTATGTAAATTTCAGAGGCGTTCCGTATTGTTTAATTATATCCATTAAAGGAATATCATAATAATAAAGCTCTCCATCTTCAACATGAAATTCTTCAGTTGGAAATTCAAATGACTGTTCAATTAAATCTATGTATCTAATCTTCATCTTACATTTAATATTTAATGTAACACAATTACTTTAAATTTTTATCTGCAAATGTAGATGATTTACTTTTATTATTTAATTTTTCATTTTAATAAAAATTATATTTTATATAAAAATAAAAAAAAACATGGCTATATATATTTTGAATTATAAAAATTGTTATTTTTGTTTCAAACTTTTAAACTATGAAAACTATGAAAAAGAAAATCATTAACTTTTTAGGATTATTTTTAATCGGCTTATCTTTGTTCAGCCAACCCTATGCCTACATCGGCAACGGTACAGAGACAAATGATAAATACGGATATCCTACTCCCTACGGAACTTTCTACAAAAACCAGAAAATGCAAATTATCTTAACAAAAAATGAATTGCTTTCTGCGGGATTAGTTTCGGGGAATATTACATCAATAGGATTTAATGTAGCCACAGTAAACAATTGCTCTTCGATGCCAAATTTCTCAATCAAAGCAGGTTTTTCAGATAAACAAAATTATAATGACTCAGAATTTGTATTAGGATTATCAGAAGTTTATTTTAATTCAAATTATTTACCAACCCTTGGTTGGAATGAGCACATTTTCACAACACCCATTTATTGGGATGGAACAAAAAATCTAATCATCGAAACCTGTTTCGATATTATTCCGGGATATTACACTGAAAATGCCTCTGTGTTTATTACAAATAAATATAATAACAGATCTTTAATGTTATCTTCTGATTATGAGCCTATTTGCAATTATAATACAGGAACCCCATATGAATATGTACCAAATGTAAGAATTTCGGGGAATTTGGCTAGTTGTCTTCCACCAACTAATCTTATGGCAACAGAAATAACAAACAATTCAGCTAAAATCTCATGGGTACCTCAAAATGGTGAAATGCAATGGATAATTGAATACGGACCTGCTGGATTTCAACCCGGAACAGGTTCCAGCATTATAATAAATACAATACAACCTTTCTATGTATTAACCGGATTATCATCAAATACTAGTTATGATTATTATGTTAAAGCTATTTGTAATATATCCGACGAAAGTTATTATTCCGGACCTTATACATTTAAAACACTATGTGATAATTTAGATTTAATATACAATAATAATTTTGAAAATGAAATTCCTTTTACTTCCCTTCCCGATTGTTGGAATTCTATTAAAATTAATTATGCGAATTCTATTATTTCTGATTTTTCGCCAATTTCAGGGAATAATTGTTTAAACATATATGCAGACATTAATTCAACTTTTATATTAATTTTACCAAAATTTAATCAAGATCTTCATAATTTGTTTTTATCTTTTTACTCTTATCACTCTTGGGGAAATACAATTCTAGAAATAGGAACGATTTCAAATATTAATGATATTAATTCCTTTAACCATTTGTACAATATTAATTTAAATACAGATCAGATTGAAAACCAAATCTTATATTTTTCAAACAGTCCAATTACAGATGGACATATTGCATTAAAATATAGTTGCACTAATATCTCAGGTAGTTTTTATATCGATGATGTTGTAGTTGATGTTTTACCATTATGCCCTCCACCAATAGCATTAGAAGTTAATAATATAACAGAAACAACATGCGAATTATCATGGATTGATTCTGGATTAAGCTATAGCTGGGATATAGAATACGGTCAACAAGGTTTTAATCAAGGTGAAGGGATTTTAATCGAAAATATCAATACACTTAACTATGTACTCACAGATTTAGAACCTCAAACCTATTACGATGTATATGTACGGAGTCATTGTAGCGATGGTTATAGCAATTGGTCTAATAAAAAATCATTTAGAACGGATTGTTCTTATTTTGAAATTCCAATAATCGAAAATTTTGATCTTATTACGAATTTAATGATTCCTGAATGTTGGACTACAGTTAATACTAATATGGGTTCTGCTTATATTGATTATTACAATTATTTTTCTGAACCATATTGTTTAGGAATGTATGATTATATGATGCCCAGCTATCTTATTAGCCCGAAAATCAATGACCCAATTGAAAATTTACGAATTAGGTTTTTTGCAAAATCTTTTAATCCATATACAAGTATAAACGTAGGAACTATATCCAACATTAGCGATACGAGTACCTATAATCCTTATGCTAATCTTACACTTTCAGAAGAATACCAATTATTCCAAATTATTTTTGATAATTATGCCGGATTAGATAAAAACATCGCTATAAGATTAAATGCTAATTCTTTTTATAGTGTTTTTATTATTGACAACATAATAATTGATTATATACCAACATGTTTCGAACCAACCGATTTAACTTACTCCAACCCACAAATTAATTCTTGCTTACTATCATGGCAGGATATTAACGGAAGTTCTTTATTTGATATAGAATACGGATTAAAAGGATTTACTCCAGGCACAGGTATTTTAGTTGAAAATGTTACTAATCCATATCTTGTTGAAAATCTCGAAAGTGGAACTTATTATGATTTTTATGTAAGAGCCAAATGTTCTGATTTAGATTATAGCAATTGGAGCTTTAAAGGTGGGTTTAATACATTGTGTGATATATTAGATCTTCCTTATTTAGAAGACTTCGACTCCTCGTTTGAGTTACCATTATGTATCAATTTTTATAGTTTCTATCCCTATACTTTTCAGATAAACGATTATAATAGTGTATCACAACCAAATTCTTTAGTGGTTTATGCTGATTACCAAGAGGTTATGTTTTCATTGCCCAAGTTTTCAATTCCCGTTAATAACCTGTCCATTAAGTTATATGCATTAAAAAACTCATATGATCCTGCTCAAATTGAAATCGGAACATGTTCTGATCCAAATAATATATCAACCTTCGAGGTTTTTTATTCAACTATTCTTGAAGAAAGCTACAATTTTATTCCTTACACTACGAGCTTTAGTAATTACTCTGGTAATAATGAATACATAGCTGTAAAAATTGGTAATCCAAATTATTACGTCTATTTATTTATAGACGATATTAGTGTAACCCAATTACCAGTGATTGCACAAATAGACCCATATAATCAAATTCAACCTATTACAGTTTGCAAGTACACCGGAATGTCTACAGTTCTGCAAAATTTACCTGCAACAGTAAAAATAAAAGACAATTTGGATAACGAATATCTTTGTAACTTAAGCTGGACAGTTCCAACATACAATCCTAACATCGAAGGAGCTTATCCTGCTTATGGCACATTTAACCTACCGCAAGGAGTAGTGCAAAGTGATCCTCCTATGCAGCTTCAGGTAACTACAACTGTTAACGTTGTTGTATGCAGTGCTATTGACGATGATATAATAAACGAAGAATTATTTACAATTTATCCAAATCCGAATAACGGCTCGTTCAGATTTTACGCCGATGCAGTTATGAAAATGGAAATAATTGATATAACGGGAGCAGTTATTGTTTCTAAAACAACCAAAATCGGAGAAAATTACATAGAACTTGGAAATATTTCTCAAGGACTTTATCAGATTAGATTTACAGATGGAAATATTTTAAAAACCGTCAAGTTTATAATCCAATAACAAATTTGATTAACCTTAACTAAAAAAGCTGTCGGTAGACAGCTTTTTTTTATTTTTTTGAAGCCTTAAATTTCAGATATTCTTCAGTAAATTTCTTTTTGGTATATAGAGGAAACTCTCCTTTTTGCACCCAGTCATAATAAGCAGGATCTTTTGCAAAAACATCAGTCAATTTTAACCCCTTATATTTACCAAAATTTACAATTACATTCTTTTCCTCATCATAAATTAAACGTCCGGCAAAATCAACATAATCACTATGGGATGAAAATTCAGAAATTTGAGAAATATCATTTCCAAGGTCTTCATATTTTTCTATTTGTTGTGCAAAAACTTCAAAAGTAGCCAGTGTATCGGCATTAGCAGAATGAGCATTTTCAAGCTCTTTATTGCAATAAAATTTATATGCAGCTTCGAGATTTCTGGGTTCTTTCTTCATAAAAATGACCATTACATCAATGATGTTTCTTTTTTTGAAGTCGAATTCCACATCGGCACGAAGAAACTCCTCTGCAAGCAAGGGAATATCGAATTTATTACAATTATACCCCGCGATATCGGCATCACGTAGAATATTAACAAGTTCAGCAACTATCATTTTAAAACTGGGAGCATTCTTTACATCTTCATCGGTAATGCCGTGTACTTCAGTAGCCCGATGAGGTATAGGCATTTCAGGATTTATTCTGTAAGTTTTTAACTCCTGTTTTCCATTAGGCCATACCTTGAGTAAGCTAATTTCAACTATACGGTCTGTAGCAGGATTAATGCCTGTTGTTTCGAGGTCAAAAAAAACTATTGGCTTTTTTAAGTTTATTTTCATATTTATAAAATAAAAAAGCCTGATTTTCAAACAATCAAAAAGCTATTATTGTGAAAATCAGGCAATTAAACAATATATTAGCTAATCATCATTGGCATTAAAAGCATAAGAATTTCTTCGTTTTCGTCTTCGTTTTCTTTCGGAAAAATTAAACCTGCCCTACTCGGATCGGAAAGTTCAATAAGAACTTCGGTTGTATTCAGATTAGTAAGTATTTCCATTAAAAATATTGATTTAAAGCCAATTAGCATATCATCACCTTCGTATTGACATTTAATTTCTTCTTCGCCTGAAATTGAATAATCAATATCCTGAGCAAAGATTTTCAGAGCATTACCGGTAATATTTAGTCCAACAAGACTTGAAGCCTGATTGGAGAAAATTGAGACACGTTTCAAAGCTGAAAACATTTCCAGACGGTCAACGACCAATTTATTTGGATTTTCTTGAGGAATTACAGAATTGTAATTTGGATAATTACCTTCGATTAGTCTGCAAATCATTTTGAAATTGTCGAAGCTGAGAATAGCATTTTTTTCGTCAAATTCGAGTGTTACGTCAACAGCTTCTTTTGGCAAAATACCTTTAACTATTGCAGCCGGCTTTTTAGGGAAGATAAATGAAGCTTCTTGACCGGTTTTAATATCTTTACGAGTATATTTAACCAGCTTATGAGCATCAGTTGCAACAAAATTAACTTCAGAAGGCAATATTTCTACGAAAATACCATTAAAAATCGGACGAACAGTATCATCGGCAGTAGCAAAAATTGATGAAGAAATAGCTTTTGTTAAAGTATTGCTCGGGAAAACAATACTTGTTGTTTTTTCTGCTCTTAGTACCGGAATTTGAGGAAAATCATCTCCGGGCTGCCCCATTAAAGAATATTTACCGGTTGCTGAGACAATCTCAACCTTTAAACTGTTCAGATCAATATTGAATGTTAATGGTTGCTCGGGAAGCTCCCTTATAATTTCCAGGATTTTTTTTGCATCAATGGCAATAATACCATCAGCATTACTTGATTCTAAACTAAGTTTTGTTATTAAAGTTGTTTCCAAATCGCTACCGGTTATCTCGAGCATACCTGATTCGACTCTGAACAAAAAATTATCAAGTATTGCAATTTTACTTTTACCTGAAATAACCTTACTTACAGCTTGAAGATGATGTAAAAGATTTGAACTTGAAACTATGAAATCCATATTTTATTTTTTTAGTTAGTCAATTAAAATTTTTATTTTCACAAAGATAAAAAAATATATTTTCAAAATTATTTTTTAAAATAATCTTTTTTTACAGAGTATTGATCAACAACATAAAACTGTATCAGCACAACCTCTTTATCGTCCACTACTGCATACATTCTATCAATATCAAAAGGATAAAGTTCACCATTGTCGTCCAATAATTTATCAAGATTTTGACGATAATACGCTTTAAAAGATTTTTTATTTTTATTAATGTCCACAACACTCATTTCAAAAACCATTGGTTGAGTTAATAAACTGTCTCGTTTAAATTGCTGCAAACTATCGAGAATAAAGGCTTCAAAACCAAAAAACTTAGCTCTTGAGATATAATCTTTTACTTTCAGAGTATCAAATTTGAAGTTTACAGAACTGCCATCGTAATTTAACAAGTCATAATTTGTAGCAGAATTTCTAACTGCGATAAAAGAATTTTCCGGCTGATCGGGATAGTGCATTTTAACCTGGTAAATATCTTCAATTTTATAGTTAAAAATAATTCTCTCACGCCATTCATTAATTTCAGTATTGTATCGTATCGTCAAAAATCCTGAAAATCCGGGTATGCTTACGACAAAAGGCACATCGCTTCCTTCGAGAATCATATATGTACCGATATTGTTTTCCGGTGCCCCACCCACATAATAAGTTTTTACCAATTTATTATTTTGATAAATTTCCGTTTTTATCCCGTAAGCAGCAATTGAACGTAGAACAAAGTCGAGTTTTGACTCAGGTACAGGCATTGTTACTTCTAAATTCTTGATGGTGGTCAATAAAACGTCTAACAAATCTCTGCGTGCTTTGTATTTATCATTTACCATCCAGTACCCGTCTTTTCTTTCCAGTGTAATATTATTGCCCTGTTTATCGGCAAGAAAAATTTTATTTATTGAAGCAGTATCCTCAACGGCAAAATCGCGATAAACTCTCGCTGTGTCTTTGGTTTGAGTATAATACACTATCAAAGATATCAGCCCAACTAAAACAACAATAATCAATAAAATAATATTTGTCTTTTTCATATCTGAAAATTTTAATTTTAGTAAATCCAAGCTACTCCATCAGAGAAACTCGAAGCGTAATTAAATATATCTCCGGTTACATAATTACCCTCATTATTTATATAACCCATTTTATCATTTATGGAAGAATAAGGCCAATATTTTCCGCCATCAGCAGGATAAATAAATTTTAAAAGGTTCTTTGAAAAAGGATAACCATTACAATTAAAGAAAAACTTATAAACTCCTTCAACTGTGGTAAAAATACCGGCATCAGCACAATTACCGCTTATGTGATCAAATTTAATCGGCAACAATAAAGATCCGTCTTTCTTAATCACTCCGAATTTATTTCCAACACCAACAATAGAGAACCCATTCACAAATTTCTCAACATAATCATAAATAGGTTCAATTACAATTTCTCCAGAAGTATTTAAGAAACCGAATTTTTTTTCATCTCCGTTTTTCGAAGAAAAAATTATCAAGCCTTCTGAATGATCATAAATGTCAAAATCTTTTGGAAGTGTTGTTATAATATTTCCGTCTTTTCCAATAACCACCTTATCTTTTTTAATTATCAGAACAGTAATCCCATCATAAAAATAGGCAGGATTTTGTTGTTGAAAAATGAAAGGATGAATAACATCTCCATTTTTATTTAGGAAACCATAAGCGGAATTTTCTTTCAAATCTTTAACACATACCAATCCTTCGGAAAATTCCTGAGCTCCTGAATATTTGCATTCAATCACTAATTCCCCTTTATTATTAACAAACCCCATAGCATCGTCCACAAAAACAGCACACAAACTATCCTTAAAATTACCTACACTTGTAAACAGAGTATTTGTTAGCACTTCACCATTTTTATTTATCAATTTAAATCCTCCGGAAAAAGGATCTCTCACCCAACTTACCCCGTATTTGAAACCATAATAATTAGTATATTTACTATCATAAGTTGGCGGAATAATAACTTTTCCCTCTTTATCAATAAATCCTGTTCGCCAGACTTCTTTATTTTTTTTAGGATCAACGACTTTTGTTTTAAAAGCTGCAACTCCATCGCTAAAAGGCCATACAAAATGAGTTTCAAAAGAAAATAAAGTATCTAAATTTTCATTTATGCAATAATATGTTCTCTTTTGAGCTGAAACTTGATTATTGAAACAAAAACCAAAAAAAATAACTAAAGTAGCTGCTAATGAAAAAGACCTTTGAAATTTGTTTTTCATCTATTTTTTAATGTTTCCGTTATTAAATTTTATTCTTCTATATTTAATATTTCTTAAAAACAAAACCATCAATCCCAATGTAATAATTATTAAAACCGGCACAAAGGAATTAACATAAATCCACATCAACATTTTATTTTTTATTTTAGCTCTATCGAGGTTTCTGATTTTTATTTCCCTCATTCTTAATGAAATCAGTTCTTCGTCGGCACATAAATAGTTTATACAATTAACTAAAAACTGTGTATTTCCCGGTGTATATTGCTCGGAGTAATACTTATCATAGCCTAAAGGATATGGTTGTTTTTTATCTCCTATTGAACGCACTTCGTTTCTGATAAAATCGCCATCCGAAATAACAATCATTTTGGTAGGTTTACTTGTATCTAAAACAACAAAATTTGGATCGGTATAAAATTCATAAGACAGTCTATTTTTAAATGCTGACTCAAAAGTACCTTCAAGTAAAACTGCTATTGGCAGATTAGGTTGATTAAATGTCAGCAACTCCGGTTTTTCTCTCATAATTTCGAGGCTCACTTCTACCGGATGAATCATAGATTTAGAATACTGACTTGTTCGCAACAATATTGTTTTCTTTATTTTTGGATTTTCCCCAACAGTATCAATAGAGCTTACGAAATGAGTACGCATAGGTTCTACATTACGCAAAAGCGGGTGGTTAAGCAAAGTATCTGGTACAATTAACGGAAAATAATACCACGGACGAGGTTCAAATTGAGGCTTACCATCAATAGTATTTACATAAACAGGAATATTCAAACATCTTAAATCCTGAATTAAATCGGGATTTATTCTTACTCCATATTTATATAGCTGATCATCGAGATTTATGTCTCTAATCATTGCCATCTCAGAAGATCTTTTCGAAAGGCTGTCCATATCAAAAACCATCCATTCCACAAGCCAAACTACTTTGCCGCCTTTCATGATGTATTGGTCAATGATAAATTTGTCTTTTTCGCTGAAACGAGCTTGAGGTTTTGCAATCACAACTGCAGCATATTCATCAAGAGCGTTGAGCTGTTGATTCATTTTTACTCTGTCTATTTGATAATATTTAGACAAAGACAACATGATATCATAAGTCTGATATTCATTCAATTCATCATGCCCTTCGAGAAAAGCTATTTTACGAACTTTTTTATTTGATAGCAACCATATTGCATGCACAAAATCTCTTTCAAGCTCGGTTTCGGATAATCCAACCATAGAAGTGCCTTTGGAGGCATTATTGTTAATCAGGTTTACGGGAAATTCCCTTTCTTTGTATTTAA
Source organism: uncultured Bacteroidales bacterium (assembly GCA_937982115.1). Taxonomy (GTDB): domain Bacteria; phylum Bacteroidota; class Bacteroidia; order Bacteroidales; family ML635J-15; genus Bact-19. Next base: position 29,533 of record CALJNE010000027.1, read on the forward strand.
CCAAAGCTCCGGCAAATATAAGTTTTTCGGAATAGCCTGATTCTTTGGCTTGACTTATATAGGTAGGATTTAAACCTTTATTGTATAATTCTAAATAAATTTTTCTGTTTAATTCAGGATCATCCTTCACAAATGGGTTTTTAAAAGTAACCTCGATATTTTTATTATAATCCTGTAAATTGTTCAAAAATTCTTTTACCACTTTCCGATAACGCAACATTTCAGCCGGAAGATCTTCAGCCTCCAAAAAAACTTCTATATAAATTTTATCGTCGAGACCAGACAATATCATTCTCGAAACCGGACTAATAGTAAATTTCTTTTCTTTTGTAAGGTCGAATCTAAAAAATACGAGTGAAGATAAAATATTTATAAGTACAATTAAAACCAGAATCAATAAGGCTTGAATAATATTTTGCTTTTTTAAAACCAATCTGGTGCGTTGTATTTTAACTTTCTTTTCCATTTTTTTACCATTTACGACTTTCGAGTCTGAGTTTTGTTGCAAAAATAAATACTGCTATAACACTTAAGAAATAAACCACATCCCTTGAATCAACCACACCTCTGCTTATAGAACCATAATGGTCGTTGATGCCCAGAGAAATAATAAAATTAGCAAGTTTTCCCGAAGATACTAAAAGACCAAGATAATCAAAGCCAAGGAAAAATATAAAACATAAAAGAACGCTTAACAAAAATGATATTATTGAGTTTTTAAATAAAGAGCTTGCAAAAATTCCTATAGCGGAATATCCGGCAGCCAGAAAAAACAAACCTATATAAGAACCTGCAATTGCTCCAAAATCAACATTCCCGACAGGGTCAGCAAGTGAATTTATAGAAATCAGATAAAATAGTGTCGGGATTAAAGCTATTAATACCAAACTTACAGCAGCAAGATATTTAGCAAAAACTATCTGAAAATCAGTTAATGGACGGGTAAGTAATAATTCCATGGTACCGGATTTGTATTCGCCCGCAAACATATTCATAGTGATTGCCGGAACAAGAAATAAAAATACCCATGGAGAAATAATAAATAAAGTATCAATATTAGCCATTCCCATGTCGAAAACATTAAGGCTTCCTTTAAAAATCCACATAAACATGCTGTTTATCAGCAAATAAATAACAACCACCAAATACCCGGTAATCGAGCTGAAAAATTCTTTTATTTCTTTGAGCAATAATGTAATCATTGTTAAAAAATTATTTGCCGCCAAATTTAATATTTTTTACGATAATACGTGAATTTTTATTAAACGCATGTTGTTAAATAAATTTTAAAGAATATAAAAATTTTATTGCTGCTAAAAATAATTTTGTGCATAAGAACTTTAATTTAGAATGAGAAAGAAAATATCACTAATTGCAATATTTTTCACACTGCTGTTTAACTATTCATTTTCGCAAAGTTATAATTCAAACTTTAATCAATTTGAAATTAAAACTCACTATGGATTTACTTTGCCTCATCATTCATTGATGCGGTATTTCATTCAAAAAAATGTTGCAATTATAGAATTAAACTATTCCATAAAAACCGACGGCAGTAAACCATGGCAACACGCATGGCGTTTTCCCGAAATGGGTGGCGGCTACTTGATTGGAGGTCTGGGGAATATTAATGTTCTTGGTTTTTCTCAATCTTTATTTTGGTTTTTTGGAGTTCCGATTATTGAAAAAGACAATTTTATCTTTAAATATCGTATTGGTGGAGGAATCGCTTATTTATCCGAAAAATTTGACTATCGGGCAAATTATTACAATGTTGCAATAGGTTCGCATTTTAATGCTCACCTTCATTTTTCAATTATTTCAGAATATAAAATTTATGATGAATTTCCGTTATATCTTACATCCGGATTAAGTTACAATCATTTTTCAAACGGAGCCATCGAAACTCCAAATCTCGGATTAAATCAATTCAGTTTTAATATCGGGTTAAAATATCTTTACTCAAAATTTACGTATAATTTACCAAAACGAACAGTACCTTATGTTTACAATAAAATTCCCGAGTTTTCAGTATACCTGGCATCAGGTATAAAAGAGAACTCTACATACGAAAACAAGAAATTTCCGTTTTTCTCACTTGTTGCCGACTATGGCTACAGAGTCAGTGCCATAAGAACGCTTGGACTGGGAATTAATATAATATCAGATTTTTCGCTAAAATCACAAATCGCCGAACAAGGGCTGCAACCACATAATGTTGATGTACTTAGATTTGGGATACACGGTTTTCAGGAATTATATTTCACTCCCGATTTATCTATGCTCTTGCAAGTAGGGACTTATGCTTTTAACAAATTCAAACCGGAGGATAAAGCATTTTTGGTTTATAGTAAACTCGGACTGAGATATACATTTTTGGAAAGATATTTTGTAAATATTGTATTAAAGACCCATACCACAACTGCTGACTATATAGAAATTGGAGCAGGAATAAAAATTATTTCGGATTAATTCTCAAATCAGCATGGTTCGAATATATAATCATTTCTGATAAAATTATATTCATTACGCAAAATTTCGTTTATTTGTTCAATATTTATTTTATGAAAGAAAGTTTAAAAAACTATAACATAAGATCATAATTTTATACAATGAAAACAAAACCATAATTCTTTTTCTGCTAAGAGTTTTTATTATTTATCTAAGCTGGAAAATATAACTGTTTATTTTAAGTGAAGAAAAAACTCCAATAGAAGAAATATATTGCCATGGCTATCAAAGTCGAATTTTAAAATTGTAAAGATTACAAACAACAGTTTATTTTCCCAGATAAACTTCAAAACGAACATTAGATTAGATTCATTTAGTACTCGGATGTGTTGAAAAATGTAGAAAGGAAAAGGCAATGACGAGCTTTTTTTTTTGGTGTTTTCTATTCAGCGGAGAGAGGGGGATTCGAACCCCCGGTCCCGAGTTATCAGGACAACGGTTTTCGAGACCGCCCCGTTCGACCACTCCGGCATCTCTCCTGTTTACATTGCAAAATTATTATTTTGTTCAATAGAAAAAAATTTTATTTTTGATTTTTAGCGAACTTTTTTAAATGTTAGAACCAAAATACAAATTAGAAAATGTAAAATTTGCATTTAGTCAGGCAAAATCAGTTTATCGCAAGACTCAGCATAAAAGTTTTTCTATATTCTTTTTAATGAATAATAAATTTGTTTAAAATTTTAATTTTAAGTCAATTATCAATTATTTTTATAATTTTGACCAAACTGCTTTTTATGAACAATAATGATTTTAAAAGAACATTATCCATAGTAATCCCGGTTTATAATGAGGAACACACAATTTCTTTGATTTTAGAACGTATAAAGTTGGCTCAAATAAGTGATATCAAATTCGAAATTATAATTGTAAACGATGCCTCTACAGATAATAGTGATAAATTAATAAATGAGTTTATAGTTAAAAATCAGGAACTTAACATAAAATATTACAGTCATGAAATAAACAAAGGAAAAGGAGCTGCATTGCATACCGGATTTGCAAATGTTACCGGCGACTTTGTTATTATACAGGATGCTGATCTCGAGTATGATCCGCAAGAATACAAAGATATGCTAAAACCCGTATTAGATGGGCATGCTGATGTTGTTTACAGTTCTCGTTTTATGGGCAGCAAACCGCACAGGATTTTGTTTTTCTGGCACACAATAGGTAACAAATTCCTAACATTTCTCTCAAACTTGTTCACAAATCTAAACCTCACCGACATGGAATCTTGTTACAAACTTTTCAGGACTGATATTATTAAACAAATAAAATTAGAAGAAAAACGGTTTGGCTTTGAACCCGAAGTAACAGCCAAAATCTCCAGAATCCCAGGAATTAGAATTTACGAAATTGGCATTTCTTATTATGGCAGGACTTATGAAGAAGGCAAAAAAATCAGGTGGGAAGATGGCTTTAGAGCAATATACTGCATATTGAAATACAATATATGGAAACGATAAAATAGTTGTATTCCAAATCCCAGTTTAGAAAACGTAAAGTTTTCCAGAAAGCCGAATTTTCCGGTGAGTTCGGCTTCGATGAAAACGGTGGTTTCGACGCCGCTCAACCACCGTGTATATACAGGGGACTGAGCAGAGCCGAAGTCCCTGAACATTAGAGAACATTAGACAAGTACACTCTTGGTGTTAATTTTTATTAACAGAAAATCGTATTGTTCCTATTAATTCTTAATTCCAAATATCTCAATAGATTTAAAACAAAAAAAGTCATCAAACTGCTGATGACTTTTCGCTGGCGGAGAAAGAGGGATTCGAACCCCCGGAGCCCTCGCGAGCTCAACGGTTTTCAAGACCGCCGCATTCGACCACTCTGCCATTTCTCCGCTGCAAAGATATATAAAATTTCTTTTCTGCAAAAACTGAATTGATTTTTTTTAAGTTATTTTTTGATATCATTTTAGATTTTTACAAATCAAAAACATTTTTATAAAATTACCTGATTTTTGATTAAAACACTTATTAATTAATAATATTATGTGACTTGCTAATAAAAAGATTAAAATAAAAAACAAATTAAAACGATTTTTTTGTCTAATTTTTAAATCTTTTTTTATTAGACAAAACTCTAAAAACCTTGCAAAATCACAATCGCAATTAACAATTACAACAATTTTTCAACAATTTGCAAAAAAATTTGCTTAAAAACTTGACAAATACTTGATTATAGCTATATTTGTCATGAAAATTATTATTTACTAACCATTAAATTTAAGAAAAATGAACAAAGCACAATTAATTGACGCAATTGCAAAAAAAGCTAATTTAACTAAAGCAGATGCAAAAAAAGCTTTAGATGCTTTCATCGAAGCTACAACTGAAACTTTAAAAGCTGGAGACAAAATCGCTTTAGTAGGTTTTGGAACATTTGGTGTTGCTCAAAGAGCTGCTAGAAAAGGCCGCAACCCACAAAAACCTTCACAGGTTATTAACATTCCGGCAAAAAAAGTTGTTAAATTCACAGTTGGCAGCGAATTAAAAAATGCTGTTAAGTAATTTCGTCAATTGAGAATTTTCTAAGGGAGTTTCGGCTCCCTTTTTTTATTTTTGCACAAAATTTTAATTAAAATGACAGAAGCAAAGCTTATCGAGATTCTTTCGGGAATGGTTACTGAAAATCGTTTTAATAAATTTAATGAAGTTCTAAATAACCGAACCAGATACATTACCGTTGTTCTCGAAGATTTATTTCAATCACACAATGCCTCTGCCGTATTAAGATCTTGTGATTGTTTTGGAATTCAGGATGTTCATTTTATAGAAAATAATTTTCAATATCAAGAAAATCCTGAAGTCTCTATGGGATCTTCGCAGTGGTTGAATATTCATAGGTACAATCAAAATTCAAATAATACAGAAACAGCATTACTTGAATTAAAAAAACAAGGCTACCGTATTATTGCTACAACCCCTCATACAAACGAAAATTCACTGCAAAACCTCGATATCGAAAAAGGAAAGATTGCTTTGATTTTCGGAGCCGAACTTCCCGGCTTATCTCAAATTGCTCTTAATCTTGCAGATGAATATGTAAAAATACCAATGTTCGGCTTCACTGAAAGTTTTAACATCTCAGTTTCAGCGGCAATTTTCCTTTATGAACTCAGAAATAAGTTAAACAATTCAAATATAGATTGGCATCTGTCAAAAAAAGAAAGAGATATTATTCTTGCAGAATGGTTGAAAAAATCTGTTAAAGATTCCGAAATTATTTTGAAAAATATTCTCGGTTAAAAATCTATTTCGTTTAATACTTTATAAATTTTGTTTTCACTATTCGTTGTTCATCACTGCAAATTTCAAGAAAATAAATTCCTGAATTTAATGAGCTTATATTAATAGAATAGTTAATTAATTCTCCATTTAAAGCAGTTTTTCCAAAAATATCATAAATTGCAAATTTAGAATTGGTACAAGATTTACAATCAACAAATAATTTATCAGCAGCAGGATTTGGGAAAATTCTTAACTGTATAACCTGGTCATTAGCGATGTATTGCGGATACAACTCGTTAAAATATAGATTCTGACATTGAGTCAAAGCATTGTTTAAATCGAACAAATTGTCGGCAGCAACAAAAGCCATTCCGATTGTTACAGTATCGCCTGCCAACAAATTAAAAGGACCTACAGAGGTTACCCCTACAATATCCGAACTTCCCGTATATGAAAAAGATTGATTACTAATCAAATAAAACCTTTCGAGGTCTTCAAGTCCGTTTGTTAAATCAACAACTCCGTCTCCACCTGAAATTTGAGGGATATAGTAATTTTTCACATTTTGAGAATTTAACACTTTTATTCCTGCATAAAGATTTTGATTAACGTCAGAACTACAATAAACAAAATTATGTTCAGGCATGCTTCCAATGCTGTTTCGGGAAGGATTTATCAAATCCCAATCCGTAAAAATTCCGAAATAGAAATTATTTTGATCGTATAAACCTTTATTTACCAATTTAAAATCGGCAATAATAAAATTTTTATTTTGCTCTCCTTCCCATGCATAATAATCACCAATAATCTCGAGACCAATTGGCGATACATCGAGGCTGTCGTTCACAACCATACGACATTGAATGCGGTCTCCGTCACTAATAATATAAGGATAACTAATATTTTTAAAATCGGTAGATTGACGTACGGAAGATTTTAGATTTGTAGCTGAATTTCCTGTAATGATGCCACAATCATAAAACAAAGAAAAGAGATTGTCGTAAATCATTCCGTTTCCAACTCGTCCGGATAAGTCCGAATATCCCACACGTCCATTTGAAGTTACGGATAATAATATTTTATCAGTATTAATATTTTTATATCCGGGATTTATTCGGATTTTAACAAATTGCACATCGCTGTAGTTATCGCCGACATATTCAAATTTAACGGTAATTTCATAATCATAAGGTAAATTTTGGTCTTTCTGTATGACTATCTCGTTTTCTGAAACATATATTTGAGAGGCTTCAAGATTGCCAATTTCCAAAAGATCATTAACAACTTCACAATAATCACCTATTAAACTAATATTAACCTTAAGATTTTCAATCGGAGCGAGGAAGTTCTGAAAATTTCCATTTAGTGTAACGTAATTAGCTATTTCGTTTACATTTAAATTCCTGAATTTTACCGAAGGTAAAAAATCCTCGCTTAAAGCTCTGTAAAGATTTAAACGCCCCTTCCCTAATTTGTTTGCATAAGGAATATTAAAACTTATGGTATCAATATTGTCCGCTGTATTTTTCAAATGTTCAATAATTTCGAGAGCATTTAGTTGAGGATAATAAGATCTTACAATTGCCGCTGCTCCAGATACTATAGGAGCAGCAAAGGATGTTCCTCCCCACATCAGAGTATAGCCACCACCATTATCTGTACTTTTAAACATTGCCGAAGGAGCGGAAATGTCAACCGAGTAGGAATAAGACGAACCGGCTCCTGTAGGAGTATTTTCCGGCGACCATTTTTCATCAAGTGAAGTAGTTCCTGCAACCGACATTACATAATCATAAGAAGCCGGGTAAAATTCAACTTCACTGTTTGTATTACCTGCCGCTGCAACAATTAATAAGTCGTGAACCAGCGTGGCGTAAGTAACGACCTCCTGCCCCATTTGCTGATAAAATTTAGAACCCCAGGAACAGTTTATAACGTCAACGCCATGAATGGCTGCATAAATTATTGATTGATAAGCATTATCTATTACACCTTGAGAATTCATGATTTTCAGAGGGAGAATTTTACATTTAAAGCCGGCTCCCGAAACTCCAATGCCATTATCGGTTGAAGCTCCGGCTATTCCCGAAACATAAGTACCGTGAGGATTTTCCGATGCCTGAACATTATTATTATTTTCTCCAAAATTCCAACCTCGAAAATTATCAATATAACCGTCATTATCGTTATCAACACCATCAATAGGATCAAGATAGTTGTATTTTATGTTATAAATAAGGTCAGGATGAGCAAGGTCAATTCCGGTATCCGAAATTCCTATAACTTTGTTAGTATCACCTTTATGAATATCCCAGGCTTCAAAGGCTTTAATATTTTGTAACCAATATTGATCGCTTGCATTCATCGGGTCATTTGGAACATATAGTAATTCTATTTTATATAAAGGTTCGCAATATTCGACAAAGTCAAGTTTTGACAATTTTTGAGAAAGCTTTAAAGCATCATAGTCTGATTTATAATTCAGTCTGTAAATATTACTAATATCAGGAATTATATTACCATACTTTATTTTAGCTTCTTCGAGTTTGTTTTTGTAGTCTGGAGGGAGAATAAATTCGGGTTCAAGGAAAATTTCATTTTTCCGGCATCCGAGAATTTCACTAACATTGCTTTTTACAGCATCGGAATCTTTTGTTTTAATGATTAAAACGCCATCGTGATAGTTTTTTTGAGAGAAACTAAACTCAGTAATTCCGATAAAAACTAAAAATACAAGAAAAATTTTTCTCATGTTTTTTTATTTGCAAGTTAAAAAAAAATCTTTTAGGAGTTCATTCCTAAAAGATTTAAATTAAAATAAAAGTTAAATTTTATTATTCAACGTTTCCGCTAATCTTTAAAGTTATGGAAGATTGTTTTGGATCGTTAGTGATTACTGTAATAGTTTTGCTTTGTTTACCTTTTCTGCCGCTTGAGTTAAAAGTAGCAGTGATATGGCTGGATTCTCCAGGTTTGATAACCATTTTTTCGGGATTTGTAGCTGTACAACCGCAAGAGGCTTTGATTTTACGTATTATCAAATCGCTTTTTCCGGTATTTTTAAACACATAGTTATAAGAAACTTTATCGCCTTCCTTAATTGTTCCGAAGTCATAATCAATTGTTTCAAATTCTATTTTTGGAGCATTAGCAAGTTCTTCGGGAGTAAGATGTCTAAAGTCTTCTTCAATAGTGGCACTTATAGAGATACGATTTTGGTCAACTTTTTTACCATTGATTACAAGATCAATTCTATCCATTATAAAACCATAATCGTTACGTTTCTTTGCATCGTAGGTAATTTTAATAACACCTTTTTGGCCATAAAGTTCGTTAGGTTTTTTACCGGCGAGTTTTTTGGGTTCTACAGTAATTGTAATATGAGGCGGAACGTTTTCAAACGTTATTTCCATTGGTTCGGAGCTCATATTAACAATGCCGATAGTATCTGATTTTGTTTCGGTATTATAAATGGTTGTGAAAGCGAGGTGTGAAGTAGTTAGTCTCAAGTCTCCGATATTTCGTGGATAAAAATCTTCAATACCTTTTTCTCTTGGGATAACTTCACCTTCGATTCTCAACATAGAAGTTGCTATATCGGCATTAGAGGACACGGTGATAGATTTATTGAATTTACCGGGTCTGTTTTTAGGATCATAGGTTGCTTTGACAAAACCTTTTTCTCCTGGTTTTACTGGTTCTTTGGTCCATTCGGGGGTAGTACATCCGCAAGAGGCTTTAACGTCTGTAATGTAAAGCACTTCGTTACCTGTATTAGTAAACGTAAAAGTACAGGTTTGTGGGCCGGCTTCTTCCTTAAAAGTTCCGAAATTATGTACTGTTTTATCCCAACTTATGGAGGCTTGTTTTGTCTGTGGAAATACAATTAATGAAATTGACATCAAACAAAACAAAAATATTATTTTTTTCATAGCTATAAATTTAAAGGTTAGTTATTAGTTAACTTGTTGTTCTTTTGGTATAACTTCTCCTTTAATATAAAGTACAGATGTTGGCTGAGTTGTTTCGTTTGTTGTTACAGTAATTGACTTATTGAATTTTCCCGGGCGATTAGCAGGATTGTAAGCAGCTTTAACATAACCTTTTCCACCGGGTTGAATTGGTTCTTTACTCCATTCCGGCGTAGTGCATCCACAAGATGCTTTTACATTTGTCAGATAAAGAGGAGCATTCCCTGTGTTTACAAATTCAAACGTTGCAGTTTGAATTCCCGCTTCTTCTTTAAAAGTTCCAAAATCATGTACTGTAGTTTTCCATGAAATTGCCGGACCTTCTTGTTGTGCATAAATAATACCGGCAAAAGCCACCGCAAAAATCAAAAACATAAACTTTTTCATAACATTAAATTTTAAAAATTTTTAGATAGCTCAAAATTAAGCAAAATTTATACCAAACAATTATTTTTTTGTTAAAAATTTAATTTTGCTTCTGTACTTACATCAAGAGAATCGTAATTGCCTTCAAGAAATCGGTGATAGCCCACAAGAGCAATCATGGCAGCATTATCGGTAGTATATTTTAATTTTGGCAAATGCAGATTCCATGATTTTTTTTCTGCCAGATTTGATAAGTGCGTTCGTAATCCACTGTTTGCAGATACTCCACCAGAAATAGCTATTTCTTTTATTCCTGTGATTTTAACAGCTTTAGTAAGTTTATCGGCCAAAATTTCCACTATAGTTTTTTGGAGAGAAGCACACAAGTTTTCGAGATTTTTACTAATATATTCCGGATCTTTTTGTATTTCGTCTCTAATATGATATAGAAAAGATGTTTTCAGTCCGCTAAAGCTAAAGTCCAAATTCGGAATCTGAGGTTTTGAAAATTTTATTGAATCAGGATTTCCTTTTTGAGCCAACTTATCAATCACCGGACCTCCCGGATATCCGAGTCCCATAACTTTAGCACATTTGTCAAAAGCTTCTCCGGCAGCATCATCAATAGTTTCACCTATAATTTCATAATTAAGAGCACTTTTAACCACAATAATTTGCGTATGGCCGCCCGATACTAACAAACACAAAAATGGATATTTTGGAACAAATTCAGGTTCGTTTTTTTCGCGTAAGAAATGTGCCAATAAATGACCATGCAGATGATTTACTCCAATAATTTTTTTTCCTCCTGCAATTGCAAGACCTTTAGCAAAAGAAGATCCCACAAGCAAAGATCCTAACAAACCGGGGCCTCTTGTAAAAGCAATCAAATCTATATCGGCAAAACTTAACTCTGCTAATTCGAGAGCTTCTTTAACAACCAGTACAATATTTTGCTGGTGAGCTCGGCTTGCTAACTCCGGTACAACTCCTCCATATTTTTGATGAATTGACTGAGAATTTATTACATTTGAATATAACTTTCCATCTACCAGAACAGCGGCAGAAGTGTCATCACATGAAGATTCTATTCCCAAAACCTTTACACTCATTTTTTTAACAAAATTTCGTTCACAAAACTAATTCTTTTTCTGTATAGATTAATTTTTTTTCATAATATTTGCATTGTAAATAAAAAAAAATTTTGAATAGGATTAGGATAAAGAGAGTATTTTTATTCTTGTTTTTGATTTTTGTCAAAAACATAATATTGTTTTACATTCTGGCTATTTCGCCTCCTATTCAAAGTTTTTTGACAAAAAAAATCATAAATTTTGTTGCAAAATACTATGAAATAGATTTAACACTCGACAGAGTATATTTAAGTTTTCCCGATAAACTTGTTCTGGAAAACATCAGAATAAACGACACAATTGGGGATACATTACTTTTTGTTAAAGAAATAAATTTACAGATTTCTAAAATCAAAGTTCTGGATCGCAAAGTTCATATTGATAAATTTATTTTTAATGAAGCTTTTGCAAAAGTTTGGATTGATTCAACCGGAACAGCAAATTATGATTACATATTAAATAAATTCAGTTCAGAAACAACTGACACAACAAAAGAATCAAAACCGATAACTATTATTTGTAATAATTTTGAATTTAGAAATTCTTCTTTCAAGTTTAGAGATGAATTAGGAGCAAAAAACAATGATTTATTTGATGCTTCGAACCTCCACATTACAGGAATAAACCTTGCAATAGAAAATATCAGGTATCAATCGGATTCCATTCTTCTCACAATTAAAAACTTTACTTTAAATGAAAATTCAGGAATTAACATTATTAAATTGAATGCTGACTTTGTGTTTCATCCAAAAGGTATTGAATTAAATAATTTTTTATTTAAAACATTTAATTCCACTTTAAAATGTAATCAAATAGCAATAGAAGGAAGCGACGAAAACTATTTGGATGATATAATGAGTAAGTCGAAATTTGTTCTGGATATTGATACATTGATTTTTGATTTTGCAGATTTGGCTCCATTTATGCCGGAATATATACACTGGCATGACAAAATACATATCTCAGGAATTTTTAAAGGAAGATTATCAAAATTCAGGTTTAATAATTTCAGTTTAAGATACGGCGAAAGCTCAAGCTTATTGGCGGATCTTTCGATTGACGGACTGCCGGATATTGATTTAGCCTTTATTTTTGGAAATATATCTGAACTTCAAGTTAGCACAAAAGATATTCAAAGACTTCTTAATACTTTAAATCCAAAAGAACCTACAATTTTACCCCAGTCGGTAAAAGATATAGAAAACATCAGTTTCTCGGGTAATTTAACCGGTATGCTGAATGACCTTGTTGCTTACGGTAGTTTTTATTCATCAGTTGGTTCAATAAATACCGACCTTTCTATAAAAAGTGATTTCGATAGTTTCTTTATAAGATTTAAAGGAAAAATCAAAGGAACTGATATAGACCTTGGCAGAATTACGGGGGACGCCGCCACTTTTGGTAAAATAAACTTTATTACTGAAATAGATGGAAATACAGATTCTTCAGGAAATTACTCTGCAAAAATAAAAGCGGATATTTTAAATTTAGATATTCTGGGATATAATTACAATAGTATAAATGTTCAAAGTGAAATTTCTAACGATTTTTACAAAGGCGAAATTTTAATCTATGATCCCAACCTGCACGTTGAATTATATGGACAATACGATGATCGTGGGAAAACTCCTGTAATTGATCTAAGAGCGGATTTAAAAGCAAATTTAAGCAAGATTAATATTGTGCCGGATTCTCTTAATTCGGAGTTGCGATTTAATGTTTTTGCTGATGTTAAAGGTGACGTATTCACTTTCCCTGAAAGTAATATTAATTTAAGTGATTTCTACTATTCACAAAACAATAATTCAATCAAAGCCGGAAATTTCTCCATAAGTTCTTTTATTGATGAAACTACTTCAGATCAAAACTTAAGAGTTAGATCTGATTTTCTTGATGCCAATTTCAGCGGTAAGTTTTTATTTAATGAAATGTTTATTGCAATAAATGATTTGCTTGCAAACTATTTACCTTCGTTTGTAAAACATGAAGAACACGATGTTTTTAAATCAGAGAACACATTAAATTTTGACATTACTCTTAAAAACACAAATCAATTAACAGAAACATTTTTACCACATTTATCAATTAATAAGGATATTATTGGAGAAGGCTTCATTTCTGTCCCCGACAAAAAAATAAATATAGTTTTTTCTCTTCCGGAAATAAAATATGACAGCATTTACTTCTGGGGTTCTCAAATTGATATAAATAGTTATGAAGATTCGTTGAATTTGGTTTTAGCAATACAAGAAATAAGTACCAATACTTTTCCAGTTTTTGAGAACTTTATTTTAACAACTTCAACACAAAACGACAGTATCAATTTAAGGCTATTATGGAATAATAATGATATTAAGAGAAATAATTCTGGGAATATCTTTTTCCGAACAAAAATTCAATTAGACGAAAACACAGCTTCTCCAAATTTTTATGGAGCACTTGAAAATTCATGGTTTATTGTTGAGAACAGACTTTGGGAAATTCGAAGGACGCCTCTGAAATTCACAAATAATATTTTCAGTATTGATAAGTTTATGATTTCTCATAACAATCAATCTTTATCTATAGATGGAGAGGTTGGTCCAGAGAGTAATAATGTTTTACGTTTTCTTATAAATAATGTAGATGTTGCTAACTTTAACAATTATATCGAAGATTCGGGGTTTAAATTTAATGGAATACTTTCAGGAAACGGAAGACTATCCGGTGTTTTAGGAGATCCCAACTTCAGAGCTTCGGTAAGTATTGCAGATTTTAAAATAAATGAACAAGATTTTGGTAGATTCGACATTAGCGGAGCATATACTGATGATGAAAATGGTATCAGGATTGAAGGTGCTAACAAGTTAATGAAACTAAGAACAAATTATTATCCTAAAAAAGACAGTATAGATTTCAACCTGAATGTTAATAATTTATACTTAAACATGTTCGAAGATTTTTTACATGACCTTGAAATTAGCAATATAAAAGGTTACATGGATTTAATATTAACTATAAATGGAAATATTAATGATCCGGAAATTCAAGGTTTTATAAAATTTGAAAAAACAGAATTAACTTATGATTATTTAAATCTTAGGTTAAGCACAGATGATAAAATTACATTTAGCAATAATGCCATAGTATTTAATAATTTTAAGCTTTTTGATGTAAATAAAAATCCGGCAACGGTAAGTGGCTCTATTTTACATAATAACTTTAGCAATTTCAGGTTTGATATAACTGCTGTTTTTGATAATCTGAAAGCTATGAACACGTCCGAAAAAGACAATGATTTATTTTATGGTAACGTTTATGCTTCAGGATCAATAAGATTCAGAGGAGATTTAGACAATTATGGAATAGATGTTTTTGGGAAAACGATGCCATTTACGAGATTTTTCTTACCCATGACATCCACATACGAAACTTCTTCTGTAGATTTTATTACCTTTATTCAACCAGCTGTGGATTCTTCAGAATTAAACACATCCGTCAATCCTTCACAAAGCTCAAAATATTATTTTAAAATGGATGTTGAAATTACTCCTGATGCTGAGGTGCAAATTGTTTTTGATCCAAAAGTAGGCGATGTTATCAGAGGATTTGCAAAAGGAAACTTAAAAATGGAGTACACTTCCGACGAAGATTTCTACATGTATGGCGAAGTTGAAATTGTCGAAGGTGATTACTTATTCACACTACAAAATATTATTAACAAAAGATTCCGAATTCAACCCGGTGGTACTATTACTTGGTATGGAGATCCATACGAAGCAATTTTAAACCTGAATGCGGTTTATTATACTAAAGCCCCTTTAAGGGAATTGATGGCCGGATTTGATATTGATTCATCGGAAGTATATAATAAACCGACCAACATAGAATGTTACATGAAAATGACAGGTAATTTGATGTCGCCTGAAATTGTTTTTGACATTAAAATTCCAAATGCAAACGAAAAAGTCAAGAGTCAGTTAGCAAGCATGACGCAAGACGAAATAAATAAACAGATGCTATATCTTTTGATAACCAACAGGTTTAGTCAGGCTATGCCCGGAATGGAGCCAGCCTCTCAAATAGGTACTACTACAACAGCATTAGGTACAACATCTTCTGAACTTTTGTCTAACCAAATTAGTAATTGGTTATCGCAGATAAGCAGAGATTTCGACATTGGTTTTAAGTACAATCCGGGGGCAACAGATATTTCGGGACAAGAAGTAGAACTTGCTCTTTCTACACAGCTTCTTAATGACAGAATCCTGATAAACGGGAATATGGCTTACGGCGAAGGACGAACACAAAATAATGCCTTTGTCGGGGATATTGAAGTTCAGTTAAAAGTTAATAGATCTGGCAACTTTAGAATTAAAGGTTTTACCAGAAAGAACGATGAATTAGAAGCCGAATTCGGACCATACACTTCCGGAGTTGGGGTATTCTACACAAAAGACTTTAACACATTTGGCGAACTAATCAGAGATGTTATTGATAAGATAACTTTTAAAGAAGCTCGTACACGTAGAAAAAAACTTAGTTCTGAATATTATTGATTTTTTCTTTTAAAAGTTCGTCTTTTATAATTCTGCCTAAGTTTGCGGACTATTTCATAAACCGGAGAATTACCAATATCTTCGGGGCATAAGAATTTTTCAACAGTTTTGTTCATAAATTTCTCAATACGTTGGAAATTAAGAAATTCAGACGGTTGTATTAAACTAATTGCCAATCCTGTTTTCCCGGCTCGTGCTGTTCTTCCTATTCTATGAACATAATCTTCTACTTTTTCCGGAATTTCATAATTAATTATCAATTCCACATCTTCAATATCAACCCCGCGTGATAATAAATTTGTCGAAACAAGAATTATGTTTTCTTGAGATTTAAACTTGCGAATTGCCTCAATTCTTTCTAATTGATTATAGGAAGAATCTATTGCTATAACACTGTAATTACTTTCCTTTAATTTTTTATAGATATTTCCGGCAGATGTTTTTGTAGAGGCAAAAACAATAGCTCTTTTATATTGATAATTATTCAAAACATAAAACAACAACTTTAATTTGTTTTCCGGATATACCAAGTATGCCAATTGATTAATCTCCTCAGCAGGTTTTGAATTATTCAAATCAATAATTACCGGTTCTTTTAGAATTTTTTCTGCAAGAACTTTTATTTTTTGTGGCATAGTTGCTGAAAACATTAAAGTCTGTCGGGTCGGAAGGTAAGATAGGATTTTAATTATATCATCATAAAATCCCATGTCGAGCATCTCATCAGCTTCATCCAAAACCAAAAAGCTCAATTTTTCACAATTCATATATCCAAGTGCCATGTGAGATAACAATCTTCCCGGAGTTGCAACAACAATATTAACTCCTTTACTTAAAGCATTTTTTTGTCTAACAAAACTGTCTTGATCATTCCCTCCATAAATTGATATATATGATATTTTTTCATAAAAATAAGCTAATCCTGCAATTTGTTCTTCAATTTGAATACAAATTTCTCGAGTTGGACAAATTATTATTGCCCTAATTCCATCTGTAAAATTCTCCGAAAGCGATTTTATTATCGGTAATATATATGCAGCTGTTTTTCCGCTGCCTGTCTTTGAACAGGCAAGAATGTCTTTACTTTCAAGTATTGAGGGAATTACTTTTTCTTGAATTTCGGTTAACTCTTCATAACCAAATGATTCAACAGCTTCTAAAATTTTTTTATCGGAGAAAAGTTCTCTGAAAATCATATTCTACTTTCCCTTTCTGCGAAATATTCCCATTTTATCTTTATTAGACTGGGCAAACACTCCTTTGTTAACCATTCTTATATCTTCTATTGTATAGAAGGCTCCTGGATTGTATTCGTTTATCAACTTTATAAGTTCATTTAGTTTTTTTCTGCTTAACGTTATATACAATACATGCACAGACCCTCGCATTCCATGAGCATCCATATAAGTTAATCCATAACCTTCTTCTTCCAATTTTTTCATTAACTCAGTCGCCGGTTTTGCAGTAACCAATCTTAATCCTACTATTCCTAAAGCAATTCTTTCCTCTATAACCATACCTATATAATTACCTGTTGCAAACCCGGCTGCATAAAACACATAACATACCCAGTTACTGAGATTTCCCATTATTTGCCCAATCACAACAATCCAGATCAACACTTCAATAAATCCCAATATTGGAGCAAGTAACTTATTTCCCTTTGCTACAACAATAATTCTGATTGTACCTATTGTAACATCAAAAATTCTTGCTACAAATATCAATAATGGTAACACTACATAAGAAAAAACATCAAATTCCATAAAACTAAAATTTTTGCAAAAATATTAAATTTAACCACATCTTGATACTTTAATTTAATAAGAGATCTTTTTTGATTCAATATAATACATTCCCGAAGTCTTCCAATTCCTTTTTATTGGAGCGGTATATGCAATTTCTGAATAATTTGTTAAAAAGGATTTATAAATATTCTCCATACTTGTAAAAATGCTCCAAATATATTTTTTCTTAAATACACTTATAGTCAACGGGTTATAGATTTTTCTTCGACAATAAGAATAAAAATTTGCATAAAGTTGAATATATTTTGTTGCAACACCTCTGAATGAATAATTTATCCAATGCCTGAAATCTTCATTAATGCTAAAGAATTTTCTTAGCCTTATTTCGTTAGGTTTTATAAATTCTGATTTTATTTTTTTGTGTTCAATTTTTAAGTTTTTAGCAAAATCATTAAAGATTTTGTTTTCTGCAGTAATTATTCTTCTTGTTCCCTTAATTTTCATGTCCAAAACTCTTTTAATATCATTTACTCCAAGACTCCCAACCTTTGCCAGTTTTATGGAATATCCGGAATTTCCATCTGCAGCAACTAATTTAGACGTTTTCTTATCCAGATCTTTTAAATTTTTTATAAACATTTTATTATCAAATCCGATACCTTTCCTCCCCTTTAAATTGTATAGAAACCATACATCTTTACATAAAGCTTCTTCCCCTAAACTTTTATCATTATATGAAACTGAGGCTAAAATTTTATGTCGCCAATCAAATGACGTTAGCGGTGCTATGCCAACTCTTTTACACATTTTTCTTAAAGTCAGTATTCCATCAGTTTTTAATATCTCAGCATACTTTAAAAAAACCTTTTTCTTTTTTAAATGGTGAATAGAAGTTCCTGTACTTGGAATAAACGTTCTATTACATTCCCTGCATTTATAACGATATGTAAACTTATATTTCCCGTGCCTGTAATAACTACTGCTGTTGCAATAAGGACATTTGTTTACTTTAATAGTAGAATTATAAAATTTAACCAATATTGGATCAAAATCAGTTTTAACAGCAGCGTTTTTCATGAGATGAAAATTTTTAGCAAAGATAAAATTTTTCCACATTGTTTTGTATCAGATAAAAATTTTTTATAAAATTTTGTTCAATTTTTTACCCCCTATCCTAAACATTTTCATTATTTTTATGTTTTATTTTTAAACTAAAATTTATTTAATATGGATATTTTATATGTAGCTAAAGTTAGCGTTGAAGGTGGCAGAAACGGCCACGTTAAAAGTGATGATGGTGTTATTGATATGGATGTTAGAATGCCCAAGGGACTTGGAGGCGATGGAGGTAATTACACGAATCCTGAACAACTTTTTGCAGCAGCTTATTCGGCTTGTTATGATGGAGCTTTAAATCTCGTTGCAAGAATGGAAAGAATAAAACATGAAGGAACTAAAGTAACTGCTAATGTAGCTATTGGCAAAGAAACTGACGGTGGATTAGGGTTATCTGTTGTTCTCGATATTGAGGTTAAAGGGGTTGACAAAGCTGTTGCTGAAGAATTAGCTCAGAAGGCTCATCAGGTGTGCCCATACTCTAAGGCTACGCGTAACAACATTGACGTTAAGTTAAATGTATTATAAAAAAAAACCGCTTTAAGCGGTTTTTTTGTCGGGGTGAGTAGACTCGAACTACCGACCCCGCGCCCCCCAGACGCGTACTCTAACCAACTGAGCTACACCCCGAATTCGCCGACAAAATTAATATTTTTTTGAATAATAAAAATAATAACATAAAAAATATGTTGATTTACCGATTTTTTTAACTTTTATTTAATACTGTTTCATAGTTTTGAAACTTATTAAAAAATAATTTTGTACAAAAATTAGCAATATGAAAAAGCTATTATTCTTACCTATATGTACTTTATTAACAATTTTCTCCTTTAGTCAAAAGTACACAATTAGCGGGTATATTAAAGATAAAAATACTGGCGAAGAAATTATAGGTGCTAATATTTTCGTAAAAGATTTGAATACAGGCACTACGACTAATGCTTATGGATTTTATTCTCTGTCTTTACCAAAAGGTAAATATAATATTGTTTTTTCATTCCTTGGTTATAAGGAAGAAGAACTAAATATAGACTTAAACACAAATAAAAGTTTAAATATTTCTCTTGAAAGTACTGCAATTATAACCACTGAAGTTGTCGTTACCGGTGAAAAAAAACAAAATATTGAAAGTAGTAAAATGTCTGTTATAAAATTACCTGTAGAGACTATAAAATCCTTACCTGCTTTCATGGGAGAAGTGGATATTATGAAGACCATTCAGCTTTTACCCGGAATTCAAGCTGCAGGTGAAGGAAACTCGGGTTTTTATGTACGTGGTGGAGGTCCTGATCAAAATCTTATTATTCTTGATGAAGCAACTATTTATAATGCAGCGCATTTATTTGGCTTTTTCTCGGTTTTTAATGCCGATGCAATAAAAGATATGGAAATTTACAAAGGTGGAATGCCGGCAGAGTATGGGGGGCGGATTAGTTCAGTTCTCGACATTTCCATGAAAAACGGAAATATGAAAGATTATGAATTCGAGGGAGGTATTGGCACCATTGCAACAAGATTGACTGCTCAAGGCCCGATAAAAAAAGACACGGCTTCCTTCCTTGTTTCTGCAAGGCGAACTTATCTAGATTTACTGATTAATCCTTTTATCAGTGATTCATCGAGGTTCAAAGGATCAGGATATCACTTTTACGATTTAAACCTAAAACTGAATTATAGATTTTCCGACAAAAATCGTCTTTTTCTGAGTGCATATTATGGCGAAGATGTTTTTTCTTTTAAAAGCAAGGAAGCCGGGTTCGATATGAATATACCCTGGGGAAACGGAATGTTAAGCCTCAGATGGAACCACCTATATAGTTCTCGTTTTTTCTCTAACACTACATTAGTTGCCTCTGATTACAAATTTAGAACAAGTGTTAAAATGGCTGATGAGAACAACCAAAACGGAGGATTTCAATTCATACAAAATTCAGGAATAAGAGACTATTATCTAAAACAAGATTTTACCTTTATTCCCAATCCAAAACATACCATCAAATTTGGAGGTTCATATATTTTTCACATTTTTACTCCTAATTCAGTAAGTGCAAAATTTAATGACATTGTTTATGATTTGAATACAAAAGCAAAACAGTATGCACATGAAACTGCTATTTATCTGGGAGATGATTTTAAAATTAATAAGAAAATTACCCTATACGGTGGAATTCGTGCTGCAAATTTTAATCAAATTGGCCCATTTACGAGATATGTAAAAGATGAATTTCTTTTAACTAACATTGACACAATTGTATATGTTAAAGGTGAATCTGTTGCTTTTTACTGGTCATTTGAACCTCGTGTATCTATGAAAATCAGTCTGGATCAAAATTCAAGCATTAAAGCCAGTTTTATGCAAAACAAACAATTCATACATTTAGCTTCATTATCCGCATCTACTTTACCTACAGATTTATGGGTTCCATGCAGTGATATTGTTAAACCACAAATGGGAAGACAATATGCTGTCGGATATTTCAGAAATTTCTTTAAAGATCATTATGAAACCTCTGTAGAAGCATATTATAAAAAACTGTTCAATTTAATTGAGTATGCCGATGGAGCACTTCCGGGAGACGATGTCGCTGATAATGCCGACAACTATTTTATTTTTGGTGACGGATATTCTTATGGATTGGAATTTTTCCTGAAAAAACGTACCGGAAGATTTACAGGTTGGATTGGATATACCTGGTCAAAAACTGAGAGAACTTTCCCTGATGTTGATAACGGCGATCCTTTCCCTGCAAAATACGACAGAAGACATGATTTATCCTTTACATCTTCCTATCAAATTAATGAAAAATGGTCTGCTTCATTGGTATTTGTTTACGCTACCGGCAATACAACTACTCTTCCTATCGGAAGATATATGATCGACGGTGAAATAATCAATGAATATGGACGCAGAAATTCATACAGAATGGATCCTTATCATCGTCTTGATCTTTCAGTAACTTACATTAATAAAAAAACAGACAGGTGGGAATCATCCTGGAATTTTTCTGTTTATAATGTTTACAACAGGAAAAATCCTTTCTTCATTTACTTTTATCGTTCCGGAACTGTTTCGGATGGAACATATATAAATTATGCAAAACAAGTTTCTTTATTCCCAGTTTTACCGGCAATAACCTGGAATTTTAAATTTTAAATGCCATGAAAAGATTAAAAAGATTAATAAGTTATTCGACGTTAATAGTAATTATATCATTTCTAATATTGATTTGGGGATGCGAAAAAGACATTAGTGTTGATTTGCCGCGTGCCGATGAAAAAATTGCTGTGGAAGCTTTTATTGAGCCGGATAGTTTTGCTGTAGTTTTCATAACTAAAAATGCTTCTTATTTCGATCCTGTTGATACTATTGCTGTTGCAAATTCTATTATTAAAGGGGATCAAGCAGTTGTAATAGTTGATGACGGTAATAATATTGACACTTTAATTCCGGCAACATTTCCAAGATGGCCTTATCATGGTTATAAAGGTACAAAAATTAAAGGTCAAGAAAATGGCATCTATAATTTAAAAATTATATGGAACAATCACGAGTATTTTTCAACAACTTCAATACCCAAAATAATCCCGATAGATTCAATAAAATTTGATAAACTGAGTTTTAATGATTCGCTGGGATTTTTCAATATTTTTTGGAAAGATCCGATTGAAATTGGGAATTATTATGCCGTAACTGTTCGTAATCACAAGCGTCATCAATGGTTTTACAGACCGTTTTTTGGAATTCATATTTTAGACGATAAAATAGACAATAACACAACAATGTTTTACGGACCAATTTCACAAGGATATGAAAGAAATGATTATTACAATGATTTCATGGGAAATTTTGAAGACATGGAATTCATTGACATTCTGGCATATAGGATCGGGGATACAGTTTCGATTAAGCTTTCAACAATGGACAAAATGTCATTTCAATTCTGGAGTTCTTGGTACAGAAATCTAATAACAGCAGGAAATCCTTTTGCTAATCCGGCATCCGTAAAGTCGAATATTCAGGGCGACCCTGCTAATGGATATTGGATTGGCTATGGATCATACATTTCTAAAATTCATATAATTTCTAAAGACAGTATTGAAATTTTGCCATAATTTATAATTTCAATTTACATACTATTGATTTTCAACATTTTAGCACCTTTCAGTATTTAAACTAAAAAAAATTCTTTTGTTTTTAGGCAAACATTTTGTTATATTTACGGTTTAAATCAAAATTTTTAAATTATGCTAAGGAATATCATTATTATTTTCAGTTTACTTATCAGCCTGCAAACTTTTTCACAAGAAGTACAAACCAAATGGTTTTATTCTATTAACAGAGCTGATGACGGTGCATATATTTTGAACATTAAAACTGAAATTCCGGATATATATTATATGTATGGAATGAATATTAAAGAAGGTCCGCTACCATTGGAATTTAGTTTTGAAAATGCAGAAAATTTCCTTATAGAATACAATTTTTCAGAAATTACAGTTCCCGAAAAAGTTTTTGATGATGTATTTGGGATTGAAGTAAGTACTTATCATGGTTTAGCCGAATTCCAGTGTAAATTTATTCCAAAGGAAAATATTAGTTCTTTGAATCTGATAATTGATGGACAACTATGTAACAAGAAAGATGGCTCATGTTTTCCTTTGCGAAAAGAAATTAAAGTAAACTTTTAAATTGATATATTAAGATGAGTGAAAAGGTAAAATGTTTGATTATTGGCAGTGGTCCCGCAGGATATACAGCTGCCATTTATGCTGCAAGAGCTAACCTAAATCCTGTTGTTTACGAAGGATTACAACCCGGCGGACAACTTACAACAACAACTGAAATTGAGAATTTTCCTGGTTTTCCCGAAGGAATTACCGGCCCCGAGTTGATGGACAGGATGAAAGCTCAAGCTCAAAGATTTGGTACTGATGTTCGTTTTGGATACATTACCAAAGTTGATTTTTCCGGATATCCGTTAAAAGTAATAGCAGACCACACTCACGAAATTGAAGCCGAATCTGTTATTATTGCGACCGGAGCTACAGCTAAATATTTAGGCCTCGAATCAGAAGAAAAATTTAGGGGATTAGGTGTTTCGGCATGCGCCACTTGCGATGGATTTTTCTATCGCGGTAAAGATGTTGCTGTTGTTGGTGGAGGAGATACTGCTTGCGAAGAAGCTTCGTATCTGGCCGGATTGTGTAACAAAGTTTACATGATTGTTCGTCGAGATGAATTGAGAGCATCTAAGGTAATGCAAAAAAGAGTCTTAAACAATCCCAAAATAGAAATTCTCTGGAATCACAATACAGTTGAAATTCTCGGAGATAATAGCGGAGTTACAGGTGCAAAAATAATAAACAATAAAACCAAAGAAGAAAAAATCATCAATATTCATGGATTTTTCCTTGCTATCGGACATACTCCCAATACTGATATTTTCAAAGAGTATCTGCAAACAGACGAAAACGGGTACATAATTACCGAAAAAGGAAGCACTAAAACTAACATCCCTGGAGTATTTGCCGCAGGTGATGTTCAGGATCCGAAATACAGGCAAGGAGTAACTGCTGCCGGTTCTGGTTGCATGGCAGCAAAAGACGCAGAAACATTTCTAGCTGAAAAAGAATAATAAAAGCCGGAATTTTTCCGGTTTTTCTTTTTATTATGGAAAAAAAAGAAAGATACCGAAAAGTATTGGATTGGTTCAGCAAAAATATCTTAATTGCTGAAACAGAATTGATGTTTGAAAATCCTTTCCAACTGCTTGTGGCAGTAATTTTATCAGCTCAATGTACTGACAAAAGAGTAAATCAAATTACCAGAGAACTATTCAGAATTTATCCTGATGCAAAATCAATGAGTTTGGCAAGTGTTGAAGAAATTTTTGAGCTAATAAAATCTTGCTCCTATCCTAACAACAAAGCAAAATATCTTGCCGAAACATCCAAACTTATTTTTGAAAAATATAATGGAACAGTTCCTAACAACTATGACGAATTAAGAAAATTACCCGGAGTTGGAAGAAAAACGGCTCACGTTATTCAGGCAGTTTTATTCAATGAGCCAAAAATGCCGGTTGACACACATGTTTTCCGGGTGGCAAATAGAATTGGTCTAACAACCAATGCAAAAACTCCTCTTCAGGTAGAAAAGCAACTTGTTAAATTCATTCCAAAAGAAGATATTCCTAAAGCTCATCACTGGTTAATCCTGCATGGAAGATATATTTGTACTGCCCGAAATCCTAAATGTTTAAAGTGCGGGATTTCAGAATTTTGTAAATTTTATCAACAAAATGATAAATGATAGTAAATTTTTAACTATCAGCATTTATTTTTGCACACGAAAATAAATTGTATGGAAAAGAGTATTAAGGTTCACGTAAAGGATGCACTTCAAAAACTTTACAATGTTGATCCTGATGATTTGAATATTGAGATTGAAAAAACTCGTGAAGGTTTTGAAGGAGATTTTACTCTGGTAGTTTTTCCTTTCCTCAAATACAGTAAAAAAGCTCCAGAACAAACAGCAAAAGAAATTGGAGCATATCTGCGATCCAAAATGCCTGAAATTGCTTCATATAATGTTATTAAAGGTTTTTTGAACCTTGTGATGACACAAGAATATTGGATTGACAAACTAAATTATCTCATTTCTACCGATTTTTCATTTTTCAAAAACACCGGTAAAAATATAATGATAGAATTTTCATCTCCAAATACAAATAAACCGCTTCATCTTGGGCATATTAGAAACAATTTATTGGGGGACAGCATTTCGAGATTAATTGCAGAAACAGGAAACAATGTAATTAAAGTTAATCTTATAAATGACAGGGGGATACATATTTGTAAGTCAATGTTAGCCTGGCAAAAGTGGAAAAAAGATTTGAATCCCGAAAATACAGGCAAAAAAGGAGATAAACTTGTTGGAGATTTTTATGTACTTTTCGAAAAGGAAAATAAAAAGCAAATTCAGGAATTAATAGACCAGGGCTTAACAAAAGAAGAAGCGGAAAATACTCCTTTAATGCAAGAGACCCGCGAAATGCTTCGTAAATGGGAAAGTAACGACCCCGAAATTATGAAAATTTGGAAAATGATGAATTCGTGGGTTTATGCAGGATTTGAAAAAACATATTCGAATCTGGGAATTACTTTCGATAAGATTTATTACGAATCACAAACATATTTACTAGGTAAAGAAATCGTTGAAAAAGGACTTGAAAAGGGAATTTTTTATCGCGAAGCTGATAATTCTGTTTGGATAGATTTAACAAATGAGGGTCTGGATAAAAAATTATTGTTACGTAGCGACGGTACCACGGTTTACATGACTCAAGATCTCGGAACAGCAGTCCAGAGATTTCAGGAGTTTAACCCCTACTTAATAATTTATGTTGTTGGTAACGAACAAGAATATCACTTTAAAGTACTTAAAAAAATACTAGAAAAGCTTTATCCAGAGTATGCAGAGAGAATTTTTCATTTATCTTACGGGATGGTAGAACTTCCGGAAGGGAAAATGAAATCACGTGAAGGAAAAGTTGTAGATGCAGATGATTTAATAGAAGAGATGATTCAAACTGCTACCGAAATTGCTAACGAAAACGGTAAAGTTAACAATCTCCCTGAGGAAGAAAAATCAAGAATCTTAAAAATTATTGCATTAGGAGCTCTTAAATATTACATTTTAAAAGTAGATCCCAAAAAACAAATAGTCTTTAACCCAGCCGAGTCTATTGATTTTGCCGGAAATACAGGACCTTTCATTCAATATACCCATGCCAGAATTTATTCCATCTTGCGAAAAGCAGATGAAATGAAGATAAAATTTAAAGGCAAAATAAATTCAGAAACAGAAATTGTTACCAAAGAAATAAATTTAATTTCCTTACTTTCAGAATATGAATCTGTAGTAGCAAAAGCTGCCAAAAATTTCGATCCGGGTTCGATTGCTAATTATGTTTATAATTTGGCAAAGGAATTTAATCAATATTATCACGATTACACAATTCTCAAAGAACAAGATCCAAAAGTTTTGCAATTGCGTTTAATGCTTTGTAAGCAAATAGCTGCAACTATCGGAAAATCAATGAATCTTTTGGGTATAGAAGTTCCTGAGATTATGTAATTTTTATTTTTCTTTTATTCTTGTCAGGAAAAATTCGTCCTTTTGTTCTTTACCAAATTTATCTTTACCCGAAATGAATGCTTTTATACTATCCTTTGAGATATACTGATATACAATATATTGTGGATAATCATTGGCGGCATTGTGAAAATAATAAGTGCGATTTTCGGATTTCACCAATTCAAAATTTACAGATCCTACAGTAACAACATCTTCTGCAAAACTGACAATGTAAAAAATTTTCCCTTCGCTATTTATTGAAATACGCAAAAATTCTTCAAACACAGTATCATTATCAGCAATCATATAACCCCTGCCTTTAAGACTTCCATCCTTATCCTGCCACCAAGATTCATAATAAAAAAATTCAGGATTTATATCCTGCCAGTCTCCTATTAACCAGGTCAAAGAATCAATGATAAAACTTGAAATCTTTATTTCATCTTGATTTTGATTTAAAGTCTCTTTTTTCCCGAAAAAATTACAGGACAAAACTAAAAACGAAATAAAAACAAAAACAAGATATCTAAATTTGAACTTCATAACCTTTAAGAGGAATCTCAATATTAGAAAAGCCTTCATTTTCGAGATAATTTTTGAAAAACTCAGCAGAAATTTGTTCTCCGTGAACAAGAAAAATTTTTTGCAATTTATCTTTATCCTGACATTTAATATATTCTGTCATTTCTTCATAATCTGCATGACCGCTAAAAGATTCCAATTTTTTAATATCTGCCCGGATAATATGCTCTTCACCAAAGATGGAAATTTTATCTAAGCCTTGTTGCAAGCGGGCACCTAAGGTAGTTGGAGCACAATAACCTACAAAAAGAATTGTATTTTTAGGATTATCTATGCTATTGGCAATATGATGTTTTACCCTACCGGCTTCAGCCATACCGCTGGCAGAAATTATTACACAAGGTGAGTTTCTGTCATTTAACCTTTTTGATTCTACAATATCACGCACATAATGCAATGTCGGGAAATTAAATGGATAGGGGTCTTCCTTAAGGCTTTCGGTTAGTTCCTCATTAAAGCATTCGGGATGCATCTTAAAAACTTCGGTAATATTAACAGAAAGCGGGCTATCAACAAAAATATCAATTTGAGGTAGAATCCCTTGATTATACCAATTGTTCAAAGTATTTACAATTTCTTGAGTTCGTCCAACACTAAAAGAAGGGATTATTAATTTGCCTTGTTTTTCAACGCAGGTATATTTCACAATATCTAAAAGAGCAAATTCTGATTCATGCTGAGTTTCGTGTTTCCGATCTCCGTAAGTAGATTCACAAATTAAAACATCAGCTTGTGGAAAAGCTGCCGGTGGTTTTAAAATTTTATTTTTAGGACGTCCGACATCTCCTGTATAAGCAATATTTATCAGTCTGTCGTCTTCTTTTATAGTGATATATGCAACAGCACTGCCCAACATGTGTCCACTGTTGATAAACTTAACAGTAATATTTTGATCTATTTTAAATTTTCTGTCGTAGGCCACACCTATAAACAACTTCATGGCTTTTATAGCATCGTCGGCGGTGTATATTGGTTTTACAGGAGGGAGTCCTTTTTTTGCCAGTTTTTTGTTAAACCATTTTGTATCGTGTTCTTGTATATAACCACTATCTGCCAGCATCAAAGAACACAAATTTCGTGTTGCATCGGTACAAATTACAGAACCTTCAAAACCTTGCTTAAAAACGTAAGGAATAAGTCCTGAATGATCAATATGAGCATGTGTTAAAATTATATGATCAATTTCTTTTGGGTCGAAACCTAAATCACGGTTTGCTTTATCAGTTTCCATTCCTTTGCCCTGAAACATTCCGCAATCTAGAAGAATTTTTTTTCCAAAAGAAGTTTCAATCAAGTGCTTACTTCCGGTTACTTCACCTGCTGCACCCAAAAAAGTGATTTTCATAAAAAAGATTTTTAGTTTTTATTTGATTTTAGTCTTTCCTGAAGGACCTGTAAAATATCAGAATTATTTGTCATTTCAAAAATCAGCTTTCGTCCATCTTTGCTTTCAATCTCAAATTTCAAATTTTTAAAACGATCCGTTTTATTAGTATGTGGTAATGGTTTTAAATTTGAAATATCTTTAAAAAGTAAATTTGATACTTTTCGAGCAGATGATATTTTAAATTTAAGCTTCGAGTTAATAAACGATAATGGTTTGAGATAAGTATTTTTAAATTCAATAAACAATTCATTTTCAGTTACATAAATATCAGAATCTCTTTCAACAAAACTATTTTTTTGCAAACTTGCCTTCTTTTGAATAATAACTTTTTCAAATCTTTCCATAACCCGAAAATGAGTTGACAAACTTATAAAATTATTTTTTCATAATTGCAAATTTTGTTTTGAAAAATTCTAATTATTTTATGATATAAATCAATATTTCACTTTTTTTAGAATTAGAATTGTTTTTTTGCTTAATTTCGCATTGTTAGTTATTTAACAGCAATTTTGTAATTACAAGAATATGGAAATATTTGAAAGTTTTAAAAAGACATTTCTCTTCATTTTTATTGTTATTTTCCCGCTAACCATTATTACTTTAGGGTTTAGTAATTTCTTTGAAAAAGAGGGTAATTTAGGAGAGTTAAAAGAAAAATACTCCAGGAAGAAGATTTCATCTGTGGATCATTCAAAGTTTGAAATTTTACAAAAAGACTTCAAGGATCCTCATGAAGTTACTGAAGCTTGTTTAAGTTGCCATACAGAGAGAGGAAAGGAATTAATGAGTACAGCACATTGGAATTGGGAAAGAGAAGAATATATCGAAGGCAGAGGCATCACCTATTTAGGTAAAAAGAATTTGATAAATAATTTCTGCACAGGAATAATGACAAATGAACGTTCGTGTAATAAATGTCATGCAGGATTGGGATGGACAGATAAAAGTTTTGATTTCAACAATCAATTAAATATAGATTGTTTGGTTTGTCATGATAAAACCGGCACTTACGAAAAAGCTACGGGTATGGGCGGACATCCACCGGTAGGAGAAGATGCTCCGGATTATAAAAATATAGTGGCAAACGTTGGAAGGCCAATGAAACATAATTGCGGATATTGTCATTTTAACGGAGGTGGAGGGAACAATGTTAAACATGGCGATCTTGAAACAGCTTTACTTAATTGCGACCGAAATGTGGATGTTCACATGGCAAAAGATGGTCTTGATATGAACTGTGTTGATTGCCATCCTGCTGAAAATCATCAAATTAAAGGAAAATATTATGCAGTATCTTCAAGTAATAAGAATCGAGCATATTGCACAGATTGTCATAATCCTGCACCACACAAACAGCAAATTTTAAACGAACATACCATAAAAGTTGATTGTCGCACTTGCCATATTCCGCATTATGCAAAAGTAAATCCGACAAAACTTTATTGGGACTGGTCAACTGCCGGAGCAATAAAAGATGGTGAAGGATACTCCGTAACAGACAGTTTAGGCAGAGAAGTTTATACTTCAAAAAAAGGCACTTTCATTTGGGGGACAAATGTTCAGCCCGAATATGTATGGTTTAACGGAACTGCTGATCATTTTTTGATTACAGACAAAATAGAAACCGACACCATTAATATTAATACTCTATTTGGGTCATACGTTGATCCTAATTCAAAGATTATACCCATAAAAATTCATAAAGGAAAACAGCCTTACGATTTAAAATATAAAACGTTATTACAAGCCAAATTGTGGGCTCCCGAAAAAGGAGAAGGGGCATTTTGGATGGATTTGAATTGGGATATTGCATTAAAATTAGGAATGGAATACGTTGGTTTACCTTTTAGCGGGCAATACGGATTTATAAATACAAGAGCATATCTACCTGTAAGCCACATGGTATCAAAATCCGAAGACGCAGTTTCTTGTAAAGAATGTCATAATCGTAAAAACAGCCGACTTAAAAACGTACCCGGAGTTTACATCCCAGCTACAAGCTATAATAAAAACATAAATATGGCCGGAACTGCCCTAATGTTATTATCATTACTAGGAGTTTTAGGACATGCCGCTCTAAGAATAAGAGCTTCATACAAAAAAAAAACATCAATTTAATTTTATAAGTCATGAAAAAAGTATATATTTATAAAGTATTCGAAAGATTTTGGCACTGGACACAATCAATTTTGATATTCACATTGGCATTAACCGGATTTGAAGTTAACGGAGCCTATGAAGTGTTAGGATACGAAACAGCAGTAAATGTTCATAATTTCTCAGCAATTTCACTTATCATTCTGATAATTTTTGCGATATTCTGGCATTTTACCACAGGAGAATGGAGACAATACATTCCTACAAAGAAAAACATGAAAGCTCAGATAGAATATTACATTACAGGAATTTTCCGCAATGCTCCTCACCCAACCAGAAAAACAATACTCAGTAAACTTAATCCTTTGCAAAGATTAACTTATCTGGCATTGAAAATTATTTTGATACCTCTGATGGTAATAACCGGAATTTTATATATGCTATACAGATACGGTATGAATGGGGAGATTCATTCTTTAAAAATCGGTTCACTTGAGCCAATTGCACTATTGCATACTATAGGAGCATTTTTAATTTTGGCTTTTGTTATTGCCCATATATATCTAACCACAACCGGACATACTCCAACAAGTAATATCAAAGCAATGCTTACAGGATGGGAAGAATTGGAAGACGATGATGATGAAAAAAAAGAAAATAATGTTAATACGGAAAAAAACGAAAAAAATGAAAATGAATAAATTTTGGTTTGTTCTGGCACTTTTGCCGATTATGTTTTTTTCGAGTTGCAAAAATAAACCCGAAGAACAAGTAAAAGCTTCAGATAAATTTGAAGTTTTAATTAAATTTCTTGAAGAAAATAAAGATATTGTAAATTCTGAAGATGTACCTTTTTACGTGCATTCTGATGTTGTTTTTTCGGGACTGAAAAAGAATTTTTTGATAATTGACTTAAGAGATTCTGCTGATTTTACAAGCGGACATATAAATAATTCAATAAATGTTCTTCCTGAAAATATTCTTGATTATTTTGAAAATAGGATAAATCCCCCGGTATTTGATACAATAGTTCTTGTGTGTAATACAGGGTTTAAATCAGGTTTTACAGCAATGTGTCTTAGATATTTAGGTTACAATAATGTTTTCCCTTTAAAATACGGTCTAAGTGAATGGAATAAATCAATTGCAGAAACATATTGGTTACCTAATTTTAAAGACATTCCTTCTGAAGAAATAGATACAGTAACTCATCCAAAAAATTCTCCCGGCAAATATCCGGAAATTATTTCATCTTTATCACAGCCCGAAGACATTCTATATGAAAGGGTAAGTCAATTATTAAAAGGGAATTTTGAGGATTACTTTATTTCTTTAAAAGATATTTTAGGGAATGAAGATAATTATTATCTATTGTGTTATTGGCCACAAGAAAGATATAACAAAGGACATCTTAAAGGTTCAGTGCAATATGAGCAAAAAAAATCATTAAGAACTAATGAATTCCTAAATACTTTACCAATTGAAAAAACTATTGTAGTTTATTGTTACTCAGGATTTCATTCAAGTCAGGTTACAGCATTTTTAAGAATTATCGGCTATAATGCAAAAGCATTAAGATACGGGAGTAATTCGTTTATGTATAGTAAAATAAAAGAAGAAGAACCTTCGGGGCGATATTTTTCGGAAGATAATATTTTTGATTTTCCATTAAAAAGTAATGTTAAAACAGAACCGACGGGACCTGTTGAGCAAGGCAAAAAGACTAAACCAAAAGGAGGATGTTAAAACTAAAATCAAACAATATGAATCAGCATGATAAAGAAATAAAACCTTACATGAATCCTTATCTGGCAGGATTCTTACTTGGAGTATTACTATTGTTAACAATTTTTATTTCCGGACGAGGTCTTGGAGCAAGCGGAGCAGTAAAATCAGCCGTAATTGCGGCTGCTAACGTGATAAATAAGAATGCCCCTCAAATTTCTGATTTTTTCAAAACACAGGAAAACCCACTAAAATCCTGGTTAGTTTTTGAAGTGTTGGGAGTTATGTTTGGAGCTTTTCTATCCGGTTTTATATCCAACAGATTAACATGGAAAATTGATAAAGGGCCAGGAATAAAGAACCATACAAGAATTATTTTTGCAGTTGTTGGTGGAGCTCTTTTTGGAATAGGTTCGCAATTCGGAAGGGGTTGTACATCAGGCGCTGCGTTAAGCGGAATGGCCGTTTTCTCTGCCGGAGGATTTCTAACAATGATGGCAATATTTGGAACCGGTTATGTTCTTGCATACTTTTTTAGAAAATTATGGTTATAATTTAAATTTTTAAAGAAATGGGACCACTAATACCTCAAAATATTATAAGCGGAGATTTAAACTTTTTCTTTGCTTTTCTCATAGGCGTAGCGTTCGGGTATATTCTCGAACAGTCCGGATTTTCTTCCTCACGTAAACTTGCTGGAGTTTTTTATGGATATGATTTTGTTGTTCTTAAAGTATTTTTTACAGCCGGAATAACAGCAGCAACAGGAGTTTTCTTCTTTAGTTATTTGGGTTGGCTTGATATGGATATGGTTTACGTAAATCCTCTATATGTTAACTCCGCGATTATTGGTGGAGTTATTATGGGTTTTGGTTTTATTATGGGAGGATTTTGCCCGGGAACAGGAATTGTTGGTGCTGTAATCGGAAAAATTGATGCCATATTTTTTGTTATAGGAATTTTTATCGGAGTCTTTATTTTTGGTTATTTCTTTAACTCTTTTGAACCAATATATCATGCAAATTATAAAGGCAGCATGTTTGTTCACGATGCTTTAGGAATGTCGCAATCCTGGTTTTTATTTGTGCTTGTAATTGTGGCAATTATAGCATTTATCATAACTCAAAAAATTCAAGACAAATCAACCCGTTTTAAAGAATTAATTTCAAACACTCAAAGTTTAAAAGCAACATGGACTGCAGCATTTATCATAATTTTAGCTTTTATTGCTATTTTCTTACCAAAAGAAAGAGTTAGTTATCTTTCGGAAATAAGCTCTGAAAAACTTGCAGAAGAAATTCGCAATCCAAACCGAAAATTACCCCCTGAACGTATCGCATACAGCATAATACACAATCTTAACGACCTTGTCCTTGTTGATGTTCGTTCGCCTCAAGAATATTCAGAATTTCATTTTCCGGGAGCAATAAACGTTCCTGTCAATCAAATTTTAAAACCCGAATTTAAAGATATTGCTTTTGCTGAAAATAAAAAAACAGTATTCTACTCAAATGGAGGACAACTTTCTGAAATAGCATGGTTAGCCGCTGCAAGAGCAGGAAAGAAAAATGTTTATGTTTTGGCAGGTGGTTTAAATAATTTTATTAAAGTTATTTTTGGAGATGTTCCGAAATCAGAAGTTAAAGATATAATGGAATTAAGCGACAGAAAATTCATTGAATCAGCCAGAACATTTTTTATGGAAGGTGAATTATCAAAACGTCAGATAATTTCTTCTAAACCGGCATCAAACCCGGGAATAACAAAAAAAGCTAAAGGTGGATGTTAAAATTTTACAAATATGAAAGACAATCAATTATTTAACGGATCACTCATATTTTTTGTTATAATTATTGGTGCTCTGCTTATTAGTGCCATTAACAAAAATTATAAAGGATATAAAATTTCAAATAATGAATTTATAAATCATTTTAGTTCTCCGGACCTTGTTATCAACTGTAAAGAATTAAACAAAATTCTGGATACAAAATCTGATGATTATTTAATTGTTGATATTCGCAATCAAAATCTTTATAAAGCTATAAATATTCCCGGCTCTGTAAATATTATACCAGAAAAAGCCTTTGAAAAAGAAACTATTAGATTCCTTAAAAAATCAAATAAAAACATCTTAATAACATCCGATTCTCAAGAACAAGCTACTATTTATGCAGCATATTTTACTAACCTTGGCATTAAAGGGCTGAAAATTATTTCCGGTTCACCAGAATTGTATATTCAACAAAAAAATAATCCATCTTACTCTTTCTATAACTCTGAAAAACAATCCTTCTCATATAGAAACTTTATCAAACTTGAAGAAAAAGACGAATCAAAAGACCTTAACCCGATTATGCAAAGAGCCAAAGGCGGTTGCTAATTTTGGTTGAGATTAATCTTATTTTTCAATACGGAATTTTATTTATTGATATATAATAATCATAAGTAGTTTTCCATTTCCTTTTTGTTGGAGCTGAATAAAGAGCCGTAGTTTGTTGTGTGATGAAATTTCTATAAATATTTTCCATGTCGGTAAATATCCGCCAGACAAATTTCAGATTTAAACTGTATTTTCCAAGCGGGTCAAATCGCCGAAACAGTGTAAACAAATAGAAATTATTATACTGCTGCAAATATTTTGTTGAAACCCCACACAGCCGATGATTTATCCACGTCTTCAAA
>CALJNE010000028.1 GCA_937982115.1 uncultured Bacteroidales bacterium
CGCCGCTCCTTCACGGCTATTTAACCCACCCGGCCGCCTTCCGCCGGGCGAGGTTTAAAAAATCAAAATTTCAAAAAACTTGTTATTTCCTTTCCTTATCACTAATTTTGTGCCATCAGAAAAGTTCCTTTTTCGGTCTAAAAACGCAAGTTCGGTAAAATTTTCCTGCATCAAAATAAGAATATGTATAATTTTGGAGCAACAAAAACGCAAGCTAAAAACCTTAAAAACAAACTAAAATCAAACAAAATCAATTGCTTTTATCAAATAAATATCAGAATAAGACATAAATAAAAACAATCAAAGCAAGGCAATAAAACTTATGCCGGATCAAGAAAAAACAACTCGGAACCATTACACCTTATATGCGACAATCCACGACTTACTCGATGCTTACAAACAGGATGTCGATGTAATGATAATCATCGGAGTGCTTGAGGCTGTTAAGTTAGATATGATCGCCAACCAGATGCTTACAATCCTTGCCGAGCGATCCGATGATGATAATGATGACAATAATTGACAAAACAAAATAATTGATAGTATGAAACAATTAACGCAAGCTAAAAAGATTGAAACATCAATAAGCAAATTTGTCTCACTGCTATCATATTCATTCAATACCAGATCAACGCAAAATCCAAAAAAATCCACGCTTAACACAAGCTTAACTACTAACATATTACTTAATATATCCCAGAGACTTACTAACATCATATCTTACCTTGTTTGTTTATCTGATAACATCAGGACCTTTATTTTTAAAACAAGCAAAGAAAAGTTTGAAAGATATACCAAAAACAGATTGAGTAATCATTCTAATTTTCGAACAAATTCGTTCTTAAAGTCAATAATTGCTAATGCAAAACAATTAGAGCAAGGATGATCCTGGGAGACAATATGACACAGAATTCAAAAAGTTGCGAAAATGAGCTGAAATCAAAGAAATTGATGTCAGATAATCTGCATTATGTAAACTGGTTTGACGGGGTGTTAAATTTTTCTCAACTGGCCGGCGGATTGTTCTCCCCTCCCAAAACAAATTTTTTCTCAAAAACAGGCTTAAAGGGGCGGAAAATATGGAATACATAAGAAAGGGCGGATTTGATGTATGGAGTATAAACAATTTAGGTAATAACAGGATATATATGAAATTAGGTGATAACAATTTAGCGGAAAAAGAGATGATATATTTTGAGATTGAGGGAAAGACTGTAGTAGGAAGGATAGAAAAGAAAATCGGATGGGATGCGATAGTAAAGATAGACAACATATTTAGTGAGGGGAATATTCAATGAGTTCAGTGCCAAAGAGATTTGCGGACATAACGCCTGAGCAGATAGAAGAGTGGGGATATTTAGGGATAAGTGAGGGAGTAATATTTAATTTACTTGCGTTAAATGAGAAACAGAGGAAACAGATAAGGAAGACAGATAAATGGAATGTAAATTATGCAAAGGGATTAGCGAGGCGGGAGATAGAATTAGCTGAAAAGTTACTTGGGACAAAAGACCCGCAGTTAATAAAGGAATTATTAAAGAGCACGAGTTTAACGGAGAAAAAGATAGTAGATGACAGGGTTGAATTCGAGATAGATGCACCGAGTTGGATTAAACCTATAAGAAAACGAAAGCGGAATGAAAATAAAGATAAAAGAGACAGCGTTTAGTCCATTATTTAAGGTTACATATCCTTGTACATCGAGGTATTTAATTGAGAAAGGTGGAGCCGCATCCGGGAAAAGTGAAAGAGCGGCGGCAAAGATTTTACTTAGGACTATACTTGAGGATGGTCATAGATTTGTATGCTGGAGGAAAGTTGGGAAATCGTTAAGAAATTCGACTTTTAAGTTATTGAAGGATCAAATCAACAGATGGAATTTGAAGGAATTATTTGATATAAAAGAAACAGATATGACGATAACCAACAAAATAAACGGTAATGAGATTTTGAACATAGGAATGGACGATAGAGAGAAGATTAAATCATTAACATCTCCGACAGGGTTTTGGATAGAGGAAATGACAGAATTTGAAGAAGAAGATTTTAATCAATTAGACACGAGATTAAGAGGCACTACAAAGAATTATAAACAGATAATATGCACTTTTAATCCTATTTCTGAATTTCACTGGATTAAAAACAGGTTCTTTGATGAATATAGCGAAGATAAGTTAAAAAAAGTTAATTTTGTTACGAAATATAAAGATGTTGAAATTGAGGATGAACAAGTCAGACTTTATACGACATTAGTTCATTCTACATATAAAGATAATCCGTTTTTAGATGCCGAAACCAAAGCTACTTATGAATCTTACAAAGACATAGATTATCAGCATTATAAAGTTTATGCTTTGGGTGAATGGGGTTCAATAGGGAATCTTGTGTTCCCGAATGGATTTATATTTATTGATGAATTCCCTGAAGCATATGATGATGTAATTTATGGATTGGATTTTGGATTTAATAATCCGAGTGCATTCGTAAAAATAGGTATAAGAGATAAAGAATATTTCGTAGAAGAACTAATTTATGAAAAGAATTTATCGAATAATGACCTTGCTGATAAAATATCTGAATTTGCGGGCGATGAATTCAGAGTAATTTATGCCGATAGCGCTGAACCGGCAAGAATTAAAGCATTAAATGATATATTCTTTGAAAAAGGGATAAAATTTGATGTAAGACCTTCGGATAAATCAGTTAAGGATGGAATTTATTACTTAAAGGGATGCAGAATTTACACAAAAAAAGAAAATGTTTATTTGAATAAGGAAATTAAATTCTATAAATGGAAAGAAAACAGCGATAACAGACCGATTGAAGGAGAACCATTAAAAATAAATGATCATTTGATAGATGCACTTAGATATGCTGTTTATACATATTCTTTAACTCCAGAGCTTAAAATGGCGTTTATATGAAAATAATAAAAATATATTTGTTTATTTCGTCTGTTTTTATAGCTTTGCTTTTAGGATTTGGTTTATTATTTATATCGTCAATAATTGACATTGTGAAATTATTTATATCTGGATTATTGATTTCTTATCCGATAAGTTTTTCCTTGATTGTTTACTTAAAGAAAAAAGGAATTAACATAGATGAATTTGACTGATGTGTTTGCTAAAGCGATTTCTTTAACGGATGCACCTGCAATCAGAGCTATTTTCGGTGATGCTATATTAAAGAAGAATGAGTCTTCTTATATTGGGTCCTGTTTGAATACTATGGGAAATTATTTTGCGAAAGCTAAGTTCAGGCTTTATGAGAAAAGAAAAAACAGAGCCAATGATAAAGTTTATTTATATGAAGTTTATGAGCATCCGTTTTTAGAGGTTTGGAATAATCCTAATGAATTCCAGACTAATTGGGAATTGAAATACTTTATGGGTCTTTATCTCGGAGCTTTCGGGAATTATTATTTATTAAAACTCAGAGGTATTGCTTCACAAAAGCTCAGAGCTTTGATAATGTTAGACCCTGCGAGAGTTACACCAGTATCAAGTAAAAATAAATACATAGATTACTATGAATATAACTTAGGATACGAAAAAGTAAAGTTACAGCTTAATGAAGTTATTCATATAAGATACCCTTATAAAGGCTCTTTGATTGAAGGAAGACCTATTGTAGATGAATTATCCGATGTTATTGAAGTAGATAGACTTCAGCAAAGACTTACAAAACAATTCTATGAAAACGGCGGGTTTATAGGTCTTACATTTACTACTAATGCGGCAATGAACCCTGATAGTTTTAATCGTGCTTTGAAACAACTCCGGGAAAAATATGAAGGCAGTAAAAATGCTTTTAAGGTGGCTTTGTTTGAACAGGGATTGCAACCGATTAAATCAGCATATTCTATTAAGGATATGGATTTAACCAATCAAAGAAAGCTTACTCAGGAAGAAGTTTTAATGGCTTTCAGAATACCAAAGCTTCTTATGGGTGCATCAGCCGAAGGATATACTAAAGCATCAGCTGAAGCAGCGGAATATGTTTACGCTCAAAGTATGATAGACCCTTTATTGGGATATATTTCAGAGGTATTTACAAAAGCGATAAAAGATGAATATGGAAATGAATTTATATTAAAGCACGATTCAGTAGCTCCTAAAGATGTTGAAAGAAATTTATCTTATTATACGAAGATGTCGCAGCTTGGAGCTTTAACTATAAATGAAATAAGAATGGAAGAGGATTTTGACCCGTTGCCTTTTGAT
This sequence comes from uncultured Bacteroidales bacterium, assembly GCA_937982115.1. Lineage (GTDB taxonomy): Bacteria > Bacteroidota > Bacteroidia > Bacteroidales > ML635J-15 > Bact-19. The sequence continues at coordinate 4,227 of CALJNE010000028.1, forward strand.
TTGGCCGATGTTAATATTATGAATTTAGGTGGTGCCGCTATAAGACTTGACACCGGCGAACAGCTTGGTGCAACTCCAAGTAATAGAATAAACGGAGATAAATCTTTAGATATTATAAAAGCCGATAATGATTCCGATGGTAGTGATGATTCTGATAAACTTAATGAAATTTATGAATTACATTTTAAGCAAATAGACAGAAGGTTTAAAAGTGAGTTTTTCAGATTCAAAAATGAAGTTATGAATTTTTTCGATGATCAAAAGAAAAGAATATTAAAAATATTTGACAGTAAAAGTGCTCTATTCATTGAGGAATTCTTCAATGATGGTGAGTTACAGATACTTATGAATATGATGGAAAACGCTTATATGAGATTCATAGAAAGGGGTATGAAATACGCTGGCCTGGTGAATTTGAATATTAAGGATATTAAAGAATCACTTAGTAGATTTTTAGAGAATTCAAAATCTATAAATGAAACCACTAAAAAGGATTTACTTGATAAAATAAGGAAAGCACCTGATAAAGATATTAAAAATATAGTAGAGGAATATTATAACAAATTTGCACAGCAAAGAAGTGATTTAATTGCTACTACTACAATTGAGTCAGGATTTAATTTAGGATTGTGGGTTTCTTATAAATTACAGGGTTTCAAAAAGAAAGTATGGATTTCAATGCAGGATACTGAAGTAAGGGATTCTCATTTACTCGCACATGGTCAGGAAAAAAATATTGATGATTATTTTGAAGTAGGTGGAGAATTACTAATGTATCCCGGAGACCCTAACGCATCAGCCGAGCAAGTAATAAATTGCAGGTGTGTAATCTATGGAAAGGAGAAATAAAATGATACCTGATATTTTAAAGGGCGAATTAAATTATATTGAAATAAAAGCCGACCCTGTTGAGAAGCTTAAAAGTGAAAGAGCAATAGTTCATTATATTTCTACAAACAATTTGGATCGTGTAAGGGATGTAATGAACCCTAAAGGAATGAAAGATGATGAATTTAATAAAACAGCTAAATCAGTTTGGTATAATCATAATTATAAATTTGACCCCAATGCTTTGCCTATTGGAAGAAATTTATGGTTAAAGAAAAAAGAAGATGGAATTCTTGCTAAGACTGTTTTCGCCGATACTTCATTTGCTGATGATATTTACAGACTTCATATAAATGATTTTATTAAAACTTGGTCAATTGGATTCAGACCTGTTTATGATAAAAGTGGGAATATTAAAGCGGATTCAATTAAAGTTGATAAGGATAAAAATATTGTTTATTGGGAGGAGTGGAATTTATTAGAATATTCATCTGCACCTATTCCTGCGAATGTGTTTGCGGTTGATGTTGCCAAAGACTTAATAAATAATGAAATAAAATCAATTGAAGCTAAGACAATAATAGAAGAAGGTTTATTTAAATCTGAAGTCTTAAGTCAGCTCTCGCAATTAAAACAGGAATTTGACGAAATTAAAGAAGCAATAGACTATTTAAAAGCAATGGAATTATTAGACATAATAGATAATAACGAAAAATCAATTTTAATCTTAAAAGATATGATTAAAAAACTCGAAAAGAAAATAGAACCATTAGAAGCATTAGATAATTATCAGAGATTTAAAAGTATATCCTCTGAAATTATTGGAGATGCGGTTCGCAAACACATTAAAAAATAAAGGAGAATAAAAATGGAAGCTCAGGTTTTGCAAATAACAAGAGAAGATTTGGCTAAACATACTGAAGAAGTAGTAGTCAATCTTAATAAAGAATTTGATGAAAAACTCAATTCAAAGTTTAAATCAATTGATGATAAATTTGAATCATTCAGAAAAGATTTAATCCCGAAAGAAAAAGAAGACCCTAATTTTATTTTAGGAAAAACAGTTTTTAATTTGATTAAAAACGGTAAAACCAAGGCATTAGACCCTCAGGATGAAACTACAGCTGCAGATGGAGGTTATTTAGTGCCTAATGTAACCGCTGCAGAAATTCTGAGATTAACAGAAGAAGTCGGAGTAGCAAGACGATATATGAGACTGTATCCTATGGGTAAAGCTAAAAGCATAACTCTACCTAAAAAACTTGCCGGAGTTACTGTTTATAGAGTTGGTGAAAATGCTTCTATTCCTGATACCAAAACAACCTTAGGAACAGTTACCTTAAACGCTTCAAAGGCGGCTTTGATTGTTGCTATGACTTCTGAATTAGAGGAAGATTCAATAGTTGACTTTGGTGCTTATTTGACCGAAATTATAGCTGAAGCATTTGCTGCTGAAGAAGATAACCAGTTCTTCGCCGGCACAGGTTCACCACATACTGGATTGTTTAATGGTTCACATACTTTCGGTAATGCAGTTAATGTTGCGAATGTTGCTGGTATTACTTACGATACGCTTGTAAATTGTGCCCGTGGACTAAAATCCAGTTACTTGAGAAATGCAGCTTGGTATATGCACCGTTCAATTTATGCGGTAATAGAAAAGCTGAAAGATAGTCAGAACAGACCACTGTTTACCGTTGCTGATCCTGTAAGACAGAATATATTCGGTTACCCGGTAAGATTGATCGAGGATGCCCCTGATTCTTCAACCACAACCGCAGGGAAACCTTTGATTTTACTCGGCGATTTGAATAATTCTATAATTGGAGTAAAGAGAGAATATACTCTTAAATTATTGTCAGAAGCAACTGTTGACGGTGTTAACCTTGCTGAAAATGACCTTGTTGGATTAAGAGTAACCAAGCGTGATGCTTTCGCAGCTGGTCTTACCGAAGGTTATTCAGTAATTAGAATTGCTCCGTAATGAAAAGGCTAAAAAAAGGGGGCTTTCGCCCCCTGTATTTAGTAAGGGTATTACAGGCATATTCTGATAAAGCAATAGGACAGATATATCTTGTGAATAAATCCGAATATGAGAAGTATAAAGATCATCTCGACTTAATTAAAATAATAAGGGATGTCAATGAGCTTAGTATTATTAAATGAATATAAGGAAATTCTTCATATCGAAGGTAACGACGAAGATGAATTTATCGGAATCCTTGCTCAGGAAATTGAAGGCATAGTTAAGGAACACCTGAATTTTGAAATAGAAGTAACTGATTATATTCAGGAATATGATGGTAATAACTCTGACTTCCTTATCTTGGATAGTTACCCGATTAAGAGTGTAAGTAAAATTGAGGTCTATGAAGGTCTGGATTCTTCTAATCAGGAAATCTGGCGTGAGCTTATTAAGGGAGTTGATTATCAGAGACTAATTATAGGTTCTTCAATGATAATTCTTGAAGGATATACATTTTTGGAAGGATATAAGAATTATAGAATAAAATACCAAGCAGGATATGAAGATTGTCCTTCAGTGATTAAAAATGCCTGTAAGAAACTTATGAAATTAGCTTATGACGAATTAAAAAAATCAGATTCGGTTGGAATAAGTTCTTTGTCTCAGGGAGCAAATTTCAGCAGGAATGTGGTGTTTGATAAAAATGAGTTTTCTAAAATACTTGAACAGATTCAGGGATATAGAAAAGTTAATGTATGAAAAAAGAAGATTTTATATTACTTGGCAATAAAATTATTGATTTGATAGGCGAAAACTCATTGGAATTTTTTAGCTTTAATTATGGTGAACCTCAGCAAGGTATTGTAACAAGCAGAACAGGAACTTTGGTTAATTCTATATTAGGTGGAGATAACCCCGAACATATTCGGAGAGTTGAGTTCAGCGGGGATTCGCTCGAAATGACAATAGGAACAAAAGTTCCTTATGCTGCTTTACTCGAAAAAGGCGGTGTAAGAGTAGTTACTGATAAAATGCGAAAGTTCTTTTGGGCTAAATATTATCAAACCAAAGGTCAGAGTATAAATGATTTGTGGGCTGCTTTAAGGTTTAAGAATGAAATAATTTATCAGCCAAGACCTTACTTGAAGCCTGCGGTTGAGAAATCAATCCCTATGATTAAAGAAATGTTTGCAAAAAATGTTCTGAGATTGGTTGAAATAAGTATTGTTGAAACCATTACAGGAAAAATGAAGGCAAGACCTCTGGAGTAATAATGCGAATAAATATTTTAACAGCTTTAGAAAATGACTTTAATTTAATGGGAATTAAAAAAATATATAAGTATCTCCCGGAACTTCATAAGATTCCAGAGAGTTCCTTGCCTTCTATAAATATTCAATTCGGAACCGAAGTTTATAGAGGCGAAGGTGATGATACGAGAGTTTATGAAGTACCTGTAATTTTAATTGTTTTCTTTTCTGCGCCAACAGATACTAATAACGAAGGTTTGCTAAGACAGGAAGCTGAATCCTGGCTACATAAATTTAAAACTTTAGACACATACGCAAACTTAAGAAGTCTTGATGAAGTTGTAGCATTAGAATATCAGACGGCAACACCTTATATAAATCTTGGGACAGAAAACAGAGGATTTTTAATTATTGAATTTAAATTAACATATATAGGAGACTAAAAAATGGCAATCATAAATCTCAAAGATAAAGGCGGCGTAATCAAACATTCCGGCGGTGTTTTGAGAGTTTCAGAATGCGATGATACCGGAGTACTTTCTGGTTCGGATAGTACAGATTTGGGCTACATCGAAGTAAGTGAATTTTTCGATGAATATACTGAAGAAAAAGTATATGATGAAACAGGTGATGTAATTGCAAAAAAATTAGGCGACAGAGATGTAGGTATGACCGCAACACTAATGCAATCAAATAAAGAGATAATAGATTTTATCAGAGGCGCTAAGGATAAATTCTATACTCTTTATTATAAACTCACAAAAACAAAAGGGATTAATGCCAAGACTCAGGAATTATTCGTTGGCATAGTTACTATTAAACCCTCATTCAGAATTCAAAGCGGTCAGAAAAAAATACCTATTTCAATTCAGTTTCTTCCGAACGAAAGTCAAATTATTATTTCATCGCCGAATACATTATTTGGTTCAGTTGCAACCTCAAATGTTACTATCCCGGTTAGAGATTATTACACAATAGTGGAGACAGCATAATGTTTGAATTAAATGAAGGTGTAAAGTTAAATCTAAAGAATAAAATAACTCCTGGTATTCTAAAAACTATGAATTCTTTAGGTTTATTAAAAGAAGTTGATTCCGTAAATATGCTAAGCAAACTTCTTGATATTTATACCGATGAAGAAAAATTAAAATCTCTCATTCAAACAATGTTTGTTTTAGATGAAAATGTAAAGTTAGATTATGACGAAATAGACTTAGGGATTTTATTTGAGGCTTTTCAGGTTTTTTTTCTGAAATTAGTAGGGAAATGATTTATGTTGAGGAGCTGATAAGAGATTTCGATGATTTTGAAACTAAATCTGGCTCCAAGATGAAACAACTTATTTCCCTGCTTGATGAAAAATATGAATATGATTATATAGTCTTTGCCGTTGCTGAGAATATAATCAATGAGGAAAAAATCTGGGAAATGCGGTACTCAGATTTAATTAAACATTTAATGTTTAAAAAGTTTAATGCTTACATTCAGGATGTAGATAATGGATAATTTCAGTTTCACGATTAAAATAAACGGCGTTGATACGATAATTACTTCTGTTGCGGAAGCTAATAAAGTTATAAAAAAATTAACCGAAGAAATTATAACCGCAAAAGAAGCAGGCACTGATTTTTCGCAGGCATTGGGACAATTAAATAAAGCCCTTCAAATTAAAAGCAATATAATGGCAGTTTCTTCGGGAGCTGTTAATTTGTCTTCATCTCTAAGCAAAAGCCAGACCGCATCGGCAAACGCAGCGCAAGCTCTTTTGAATTTAAATTATGTAATCCGTGATTCTCCGTATTTCTTTCAGAATTTTGCATTAGGAGTGCTTGCTGTAGGAAACAATTTAAACCCGTTGATTGATTCTATTTCAAGACTTAGCAGAGAAGCATCTGAAAAGGGAGTATCGAGCATAAATTTACTTAAGCAGGCGTTGGTAGGAGGTGCGGGTCTATCAATAGCATTTTCAGTTGTAGTTACGGCAATTCAAGCTTATGTATTTTGGTTGAATAGGTCTAAAGATTCGACTAATGAACTTGCAAGCGCTACAAGTACACTTATTGAATTACAAAACAGATTTAAAGATTTTAGGTTTATTTTAACTCCGGATGAAGTTAAAAGAATAAGAGAGCAGGTTAAAGGCTCTCAAACAGGTCTTAAATCAATACTTTCGACTACAAATTATCCGTTTGGTGAATTGCCTCAGTCAATAATGTCTGCATTTGATATTTATCCGCTTGCAGGTAAGAAATTAAGAGAAATGTATGAAACCAACAAGGCAATAACAGATGAAATAGACAAACAATTAAATACACTTGAAGCACAGGCAAGAATTTGGGAGAGAATGAAAGAGCTTGGAGCTAAAGAAACCTCGTTAAAATCTGATAATGTAGCAAAGGAACAGGAAAATCTTTTAAATAAATTAATACTTCTACAAAAAGAATACAGAGAAAAAGAACTTGAAGAATTAAGACAGAAATATGAGGAATGGGTAAGAATAGCAAGGAATAATCATAAATTACTTTTACTTGCTGAAGAAACTTATCGTTATCAAAAAAAGAAAATAAATGATGAATGGGACAATAAAGAAATAAAATTTTTATCTGAAAAAACAAAAAAGGAAGCTGAACTCATACCAATGAAAGAACCGCCTAAGGCACAAACCAGATTTGTTGATCAAGTAAAACCTGTTTGGTGGTTTGATGTAGAAGCTTATAAGAAATCTTTGGAAGAAGCTAAGAAAAAGGAAATACTTTTAAAATCAGCTTCGGATATGTTAGGTGATTCTTTAATGAGTGCATTTATGAAAGGGAAATTTGCACTTGATGAATTTCTTGGAAGTCTTGCTATCGCAGTCGGGAAATTTTTACTTTTACAAGCTATATCAGCTGCTTTTGGGCTTCCGAGTATATTTAGCCCAAGTGCTGTGCTTTCTACTGGTGCCGGAGCTGCAGCTGCAGCAATGCCAAAAATAAATGTTAATGTTGGTGGAATTATGAAAATGAACGGACGGGATTTTGTAATACAATTCAAAAGAATTGAAAACGGCGTTCTAAATAGCAGAATATGATAACTAAGGTTTTAATACATAGATATTTAATCGTAAAACAAGGGAATACTTCGGTTGAGACCGAAGTCAATGTTCTTGATATAACTGATTTGCTTTATGATATTGATTTTGTATTAAATTATAGACTGGAATTTGGAGATTTACTCGAACAAATTCCATCAGACATAGAGTTGAAATTTGATAATGATTTAATACCAGGAACTAATTTTACCTTGCTCGAACATTTGGTTCAGACAACTAACTGGTATTTACAATTTGCTGGAATAAGTATTTATCTGGATGGTAATAGTACACCTGAATTCTGGGGTGGAATTGATTTTTCAAGTCTTGTTTATGATGAAGCCGAAGAATCTATAACTTTTACTGTTTATGATTTTATAAAGAAATATATGGAATTATGGAAAGAAAAGTTAATGCCAAATGTATGGAATCCTTATAATGATGTTACGAATTTAGATGATATTTTATCTTTAATTATTTCAAATAGTTCTTTGTTACATACTTATAATTATTCTTGTGGTGGGCTTAATGGTGCTAAAATAAGTGTAAGAGCTTTGAGGGATTTATACGATTCCGAAAAAGACGAGCCTTATACCATAGAAGAATTTTTAAATATTTTAAGAAGACAATTTTCAGCTTATATATATATAAATGTAACTGATAAATTTGGTTCTCTTATGAACCAGTTGAATTTCGTTAGTATAAAACAAGCTGTTGAAGATGGAGATTTTGATGATTCTTTGGTAATTTCTTCGCAAATAAATACATATCCTTATAGTAGATATACGGCTTGTGTCGGTCCCTGGCAGTATTTGGATGTATTAGGGAATATCTGGCAGCCGGGATTATATTATCGTGTCGGAGATTTAGTGAAATTCGGGAAATATATTTACAGATGTATTGAGGAACACGAAGCTACTGATAATTTCCCCGGATATTATTGGGAACTTGTGGGAAGAATAACCGGAGATATTATTTATCCTGAAGAGTTTTTAACAGGAACGCCTTATGCTGTTTTACTTGAATCAAATGGAGATGCTTATGCTTTGCCTTATTACGGTGAAGCCACAATGACAGATTGGGGAACGCCTGTTTATGATATTGATGAACTTGTTAAGAAATACAGACCGAAACATTTAGGTAGTTATTTGAATTTAATTCCCGATATTAGATTTCCTAAATATTACGATCAGTATCTCGAAGCACTAAGACAAACTATGCTTAGTTATGTAAACATACAGGATGTATATTCAGTGGTAAAGCAACTAATTCCCGATAAATATCTTGAGGAAAGAACAGTAGAATATGATGGTTATAATTTCAGATTATTACAAAAAGTAATTCATAAGGATAAACCTTTTATAATAGTTGGAATATCAAAGAATTTAAAAAGTGAAACAAGTGTATTAACTTTGCGGGAAATGTATGAGTAATGTAATTCACGGCACAGGAAAGCCAAGATTTTATGTAAAAACAGGAATTTTAGAAACAGGGAAAATTGTTTCGGTTTCTGGTTTATCCGCTGAAGTTGATTTATATAATTTTGAATCACTAACTGATTTAGATAGTGTTCACGGCTTGATTGGTGTAATATTATGGTCATTAAATGCTTCCGGAGCCGAGACATTTGGAGTAATAAAAAGTTATGCTTCGGAAACGGTTGCAGTAAAATATTGGAGTAATGGTGCGCCTGTAGTAGACGCAGAGATAAAATTTCAGGGAATTGTGATAGATTTACCTTATTGTCAGAGATTAATAGAAAGATGGACGCCTGAAGTATTAACCGTTAAAAGATTAAACGGAAGAATAAGAAAAAAGAAAAAGAGATTTTATTACAGTGCAACACTTGATTATTCGCAATACCTGGGTGGAGATAAATTATCACTTTTAAGGCATTTATTCAGAACAGACAGAAACGAAATAATTTTTTATCCGAGAGTTGATAATAATAATTTATATTACAATGTTGAAATAGCTGATGATTCTTTGGAGATTTATCAGTTGCAGCATCATCAAGCTCACGGAGGAATCAGAATACAAATAATTGGATTAGAACCATATTCGGAAGCTCAAATATTTAACTTGCTTAATGAAACCGGGTATGGTTATAATTACGGAACAGATTATGGAATAGGATTATAAGGAGAAAAAAATGTTTAATAAAATCATTTTCTTTGTTTTGCTTGGTTTGGTTTCCTGTATTGCACAGGTATCACCACCTAAAGGATATACACCAAATTATAAATTACGCCTGTATTCGCAGAAAGCTAATCCTGGCAATGATTCATTGAATGCGAACTGGACGCAAATTGATTATGCGATTAAAGTCGCTTACGATTCTGCTAATGCTCCAACAAGATTAAAAACTTACGGCGATTATAATATTTACGGTAACCGTTCTTTTAAGTCGGGTTATCTTGCTATGGACGGATCAAGGTTCTTTTTCGGGAACAATGCAATAACCAGTCCTTTGTTTGTGGGCGAAATAACCCCAACTACAAACAGAACATATTTAACTTACACAAATGTATCAGCTACCGATACATTTGCAATGAGACGATGGGTTAGGGATAATTTCAGCGTTTCTCAAACCGGGTATAGGATAATTTATTCCGATGCTTCTACAAACACAAATGGAACTGCCACACAAAGAGAATATAGCTTTGGAAACGCCACATCATCAGCTGAAGCTACAACTCAGAATATTAAAATACCTTTTTATAAAACAGGCGATGAAGATTCTTTAATTTTGCATTTCAGAGCTTATTATTATTTAGACGGGAATCAATTGATGCAGGCAAGGGTTAGATTTTGGATTGATGGAGACCCGCCGTTTACCGATAGTTATTATGGTGTGGTATCGATAACAAATGATGATTCTTATGGTTATGCACCTTATAGATTAGCGGCTGATATAAGTTCGCTGCCTGTTGGGAATTATTACATAGGGATTGCAGGAAGTATTGATTTGGACACTTATACAAGTGGCACTGCAAGAATTTATTTAACAAGACCTGTTTTAATGGTAAGATATTGAGGTTAATATGTTTAAAAACTTTGAAGTAAAAAAATCATCCGCAGCTGTGTTAAAATTTTACGAAAAAGGAGATTTGAGAAATAATAATTTATTATTTGTCTGCAAATCTACCAAAAGCACGCCAAATGCTGATATTGTAAAGAAAAACGAAATTAACGGCGGTGCAGATACTGAGATATTCGTAAATTATAATCAGGAAAAAGATGAATCTTTAATCAAGGTATTTATAACACCTGCGGATACAAATGATTTAACTATTTACAGATTCTTTTATGCATTAAAAGACGAAACCGTAAACAGAGAACTTTATGAAGGAATTTTTTATCTTTTACCGAGTTTATTATCTTCGGGTGTAACGGTATTAGGACAATTAAGATATTACATAGGAACAAACTTAGAAATGCAGGCGCTTGCCCTGACATTAAGTTCTTCAGATGAAGGTTTGGTATTCTTTTATAATACAGACCACGATTCACTTTATTTTTGGAGCGGAAGTAATTTTGTATGATTATTAAATTAGTTAATACAAGCGTTCAAAGTTTCACCTGGATAGTAGGAACTACTATTGAAAGAGTAGAATATGCAAATGGTTTAGGTATTTCAGATAAAGGAAAGATAATTTGGTATGATACTGATGATGATACAATTTATATCTGGAACGGTTCAAATTGGGTTTAATTAAAGGAGTAAAAATGAAAAGAATAATTTTATTTCTGATGATTTCTGTGAATTTATTCGCACAGAATTACATTATTAGACAGGATAGCTTAAGAGCTTCTGAGGCACTAACTAAAAGTATCTTGAGATTAAATATCAAAGACTCACTTGATGCAAACAGCAGGGGGTGGCAAACCGCTACAGATGTTTCAAACAGAATAAGGGATTCTTTGACTGCCAATGCAAGAAATTGGCAGAATAATACGCAAGTCTCACAAACAATAAGCGATTCGTTATCTGCTAATTCGAGGGGGTGGAGAACACAGCCACAAGCTAAGCAGGATGCTATTGACACATTAAAGAATGTGAACAGTGAATCTCAGGCGTTAGAAGAAAATCAAATTATTGTAAAAAAGGATGA